>JAAYVT010000554.1 GCA_012517025.1 Phyllobacteriaceae bacterium
CACCGAAGGCGAAGGTCGTGCAGGCGACCCGGTCGTTCTCCAAGAGCGGATCCGGCATCGCCTTCGACGAAGAACGCGCGGTCAAATCACTCGCCGGCGGACAGACGGTCGTCGCCGTCACCGCGGCGAAGGATCTTCTCCCGGCGAGCTTTCTCTCCGCAATCGACATCGAGGTGACGATCGGTGTTCCGGCGATCACGTCGATCCGTCACGTGATCCGCGAGGTCTGCACCGGGTCTCCACGCGGCTTGAAGATCGGAGACGTGAAGGGTCTCGGTCTGGTCGAACTCGCCACGGCGATCCGCCCGGGTTCGGCTAAGGAGACGATCGAGCGACTCAGACGCAGCTCCGCGAACAAGGCTCGCGTCACACTGACGTTCCCGAACGCGCCCCTCGTCGCCGATCTGGTCGGATACGGCGAGGCCAAGACCTGGGCGACCCAGGCCGTCGAGGATTTCGCCGAAATCCGCGCCGGCAAACCCACTCGCCTGACCAGCGCCCTCCTCGCCGGTCCGCCGGGCACGGGGAAAACCGCGCTCGCGCAGTCGATCGCACGGTCCGCCGACGTCCGGCTCGTCGCGACGAGTGTCGCCGCCTGGTTCTCCAACAGCCGCGGCGACCTCGACGGCGTGATCAAGGCGATGCAGGTGGGCTTCCAGGCCGCTGTCGAAGCTGCTCCCAGCATCCTGTTTCTCGACGAGCTCGACGCCTTGCCGAGCCGTGAGCGACTGTCGAGCCACGGCGCCGACTGGTGGACACCCGTCATCACCGGCGCGCTCCTCGAAGTCGATCGGTTGCGCGCGTCCGGCAAACCCGTACTGCTGATGGCCGCGACCAACCATGTCGGTCACGTCGAGCCGGCTCTTCGCCGACCCGGGCGCTTCGATCGCGTGATCGAGGTCGCGATCCCCGAAGGCGACGAACTCGCCGGCATTTTCTGCCAGCATCTCGGATCGGATCTGACCGACGCAGAGATCGCCACGATCGTCCGTCTCGTGCGCCGCGCCACCGGCGCCGAAGTCGGCGGATGGGTCGAAACCGCACGTCGTATCGCCGCCGCTGCCGGTCGACCTCTCACCTGCCACGACCTCCTCACCGCGACGATCCCCGCCGACCATCGCTCACTCGACGAACTTCGCCGCGTCGCCCTCCACGAAGCCGGGCACGTAGTCGCCGCGCTCACCCTCGGCGTGCCGGTGAGAGAGGTCACGATCCTCGAGAAGAACGGAGCCGGCGGGCGGACTGAGATCGCCGTCGCCTCGACGGACACGATCGAAGCGTTGCGGGCGCAGATCGTCATCGCCCTCGCCGGACGCGCGTCCGACGAGATACTCGGCTCGGGTCCCGGCGCCGGCGCGGCCGAAGACCTCGCCATTGCGACCAGGGTCGCCACCGCCTGTCGCGCGTCTTTCGGTCTCGCCGGAACGCTCCTCCATCACGATCCCGACGTTCTGCAACATCGTCTTCTGACGGATTCCCGCCTGACCCATGACGTCGAGGACGATCTGCAGAACGCTCATGCCGAGGCTCGTCGGATCATCACCGAGCAGGGAGATCTCGTCGAGGCGATCGCCGGAGAGATGATGCGTCGCAAGGTGCTCGACGCCGAGGATCTGCGTCTCTTGGTCGATCGGCGCGCCGACACCCCCAGACCGAGGAACGCATCCTCCACCGTCGAGAACCGTCGTTCGAACCGGACCGTTCCCGACCGTCGAACGACGCCGAAGGCTTCCTGAGAGGAACTCCGGTCTGATCGCATCGAAGCCGCCCGCGCCAGGCGGCTTCCTTCGTCCAGAAGGCGGTCGAAGGGAGCGCTGAGCAATTGGTCCAGCACAAGGTGTTGGACGGAGACGATCTCCAGGCCATCCTCGAACGTTGGCCGTCGGAAGAAACGTCGCCGGTACCGAAGCGGGCGCGGCCCCCCGAAGGTCGCGCGCCGCCCCGTGGGCAGCGGTCGATCGAAGGGGCCGACGCCCGAGTCCATGTGATTGGACTGCAGGCAGCGGCTCCGGAGAAACCCCGCGGACAATCGCCCGTCGGGGATTTCTTTCGACCGATGGCGGCGTCGGGATCGGCCGGTGGCTGCGGTGATGCGACGTACGACTGCTCCGATAGGTGGGGTGGAGAAAATAATGTATCGTACATATCAATTATAACAACACCTTGTTGTAAAATGATAATTTAGAAATAAAATTCATTTCGAGGTCATTTCGACTTTTCAAAACCACCGCCCGCCGCACCTCTTTCGCACTGTTCGGTAGAGAACGAGACGGTAATGCCGGGAAACTGTCGAAGTCGGCCACGTGCTCCACGCGAAGACGACCAATTCACCGCCTTGCACGGTATCTCTGGGTGATCCACGCGGGGAGAAGGCGCGCGAGCCCGTCGTCGACACCGGTGTCCGCAGCCTTCGCCAAACTCTTCAGCATTCGCTTGTCGTCCGGCGCGAGCGCCCGGCTCGGCCATGCCGACTTCGCACCAGCGACGAACGCGGAGAATCCTGCCGCCCAATCGCGCTTGTTCTCCGCGTCGAAGGCCGTGAGTGCCGAGATCATGCGGGCCGGTCCGGTGGTCGGATCGACCACAGCGTTGACACGAGCCATGAGAATCTCGAGGAAGCGGTTGACCGTGGTCAGGTCGGGAAACGGGATTCTTCCGAGCAGTGTACCGATCCATGCGTTGGGGGGGACGAAGACCGGTGCGGCACCGATCGCTGCGAGAAACCCTTCGATCCAGGCCGTGCTCAGTCCGGAGCCCGCAATCATTCCGGCGAACTCGCCCGGTAGTTCGGGTCTCGAGGCTTCGAAAGTGATCGTCGTGCCGAGTTCCGGACCCTCTTCGGCCGAGCCTTCGTCGAAGTCCTCGATCGCTCGTTCCGCCGCGGCAGCGAGTGTCTGATCGGCGATCGTGGTCATGATCGCGATCTTCTCCAAGGGCCGGCCCTCGACGAGGGCGCGGGCCGTCACCGCGAAGGACTGCCACACTTCGCCGGAATTCTCGGTCGATGCCTTCAGGGTTGCTGCCGTCCGTGCAATCAGGGTCGCCCACCACGTCCGCCGCCCTTCGAGATGGTTCCAGACGGTCGCTTCCGCCGCGCGCGTGCTCGTCTGGCGATCGAGTAGATCCCGAAGCTCGCTGACGTCCTCGAACCAAGAGCCCAGCAGATCCCGCAGCGCCCTCCGCGTGCGGCTCGAGTTCATGAGACGAGTGACGTCGCGCGCCGTCAGGGATGACAAGGTGCCGTCGGCATCCAGCGCCGCGAGGATGGCACCCGGATCGGCGGCGGCGGGTGTGACGGCGCCGTCGCCCCAGATCTCCGCCATGTCGACCAGACCCGTCGCCGGAAGATGTCCCGAAGCCGCTCCGTCACCCAGCGCACGGGCCAGCGCTTGGGGCACGAAGGCGACGTCGACGTCGATCCCACCCATCTCACGATGGGCCTGTATCAGGATACGTTTCTGCTCCGCAGCGCTGGAACAGGGAATGAAGAACGCGTCCTTGACGCCGTGCCCCTGCTTCAACAGCAGCATGGCCAGACTGCGCTTGCGTCCTCGTTGGAGGGCGACGGCGATGCTCTGCGCCCCCGCTCCGTCGGGAATGGTGGCGACCACCCGTTGGACCACCCACGCCGTCCGCCCGTCTTTCACATCGTCGATCTCTCGCCGAAGCCCCGACCTCACTGCGTCGTCGAGAACGGCTCGTGCCGCGTCCGCCGGCATCCATTTGCGAACCGCCACCAGACGCCCGAGCCCGGATTTGTCGATCTTCCCCTGTTCGGCCCGGCCCCGAAGCGCCTCGGCGGCGGCGAGCCTGACCTCCGAGTTGCGATCCAGCAACCAGTAGACGCCCAGTCGGAACGAAAACGATCTTTCCCCCATCACGATCGCCGCGACGAAGGTTCCCCTGACGGCCGGCGGAAACACCGCGATCATCCGCGTGATGGCCGCATGGATTTCGAGCGCTTCGTCACCCGCCGATCGGACGACGTCGTCGACGAGCGTATCGATCGAGGGAAATCCTTCGTCGAATGCCGTGCCGCCCACCATCGCACCGAGTTCATCGGGATGGAGGAGGATCGCCTCGGCCGGTTCCAGCCCCACACTCACGTAGATCTGGGCGAAGATCATGCGGAGCGGAGGCGGGAGACGTTCCTCACTCCTCAGATCCCCCAACGTCGTCTCGACGACGCCGAGCACCTCCGCCCCTTCATTCACGCCGTTCTCACGCGCCATGCGGGCCTCGTCGAGAACCCGCGCGAAGAGTTCGGGGACGATCGGATCGAGGTCTCCGGCCATCGCGATATGGCGAACGAGTGCTGCAACCTGATCCTGCCGCCGGAGGAACTCACGAGCGCCGTCCGTGACGAGTTGCCCGGCCAATGCATCGCCTTCGACGCGAGCGAGGGATCCGAGGACGGCATCGAGGAAATTCTCCGGCATCGAAATGCTCTCCTCGCCACTCGCCGTCGGGCGCTCGGCGGCACGGATCATCGTGCCAGCGGCATTCGACTGTTACCCGATAGGAGCGCGGCGGAACAGCCGGCTGATGGATTGGCCGGACGGAAAGGTCCGGCACCTCTCCAAGGACTTCGAGAACCCACTCCGAACCATCTCGCCTTCGTCGTGCCGGCCGTGATCCGAATTGCAGAGGCTTCGTGAGACGTCGAGTTCGTTCCTACAGACAAAGAGGGCCGCCATGACGGAAGCTCTCTTTGTCAACCACGACAGGATCAGATTTCTACGGGGTGATGGGACCGCTTCTCTTCAAGCCCGACGAAAGACCGTGAGTGAAATGCCGGGAAACCGGGGTTTCCTCCCAGATGTCCGTGCCGGCCGTGAACGTCTCCACCCCGACGAACCCCACCTGCTCACCATAGTCGGAGATCACGCCGTCCCGGAACGACGCCGAACCCACGAAGGCGACGACGACGCCCTCTTCCCAGCCTCCCTGAAACGTCTCGACGTCGTAGGCGCCGTCCGGAACTCCGGAGACGAGCAGCGCACGCAGATGCTCAGCGTCGTCGGTCTCCGCACGGTTTCGCAACACGGCCATCGCTGCTCTCAGGTTATCCGCCTGATCACACCACAATTCAAACGGGCAGGAGCGAGCCGGCAGGATCTCCAGCCCCTCACTGGACGGATGGACGAAAACGGCCCGCAGGCGCCCGCCGTGATCGGATAGAGCGAACACGAAGCGATCGGTCGATGCCCGCAGATCGGAAGCGAAAGGGCGGCCGAGCGCGATCGACAAGTCCCGAGCAAGATCCCTTTCACCCACATGATCCTGGCCGACGAGATGCAAGCGGCTGCCGTCGGCAAAGCGCATGATGACCGGACCGTAGCCGGCTTCCACCGCGATCCGTACGGCCTCCCGCCGTCGAACCGCACCGGCTTTGGCGACATCATACGACGGGAATTCCATCTCTCCTCCCTCGCCGACGGCGAGTTCGTAGCCATCGAGAATGCCGCGCATCGTCGAGACGAGGGAGGCGTGGATCGGGAAGCCGTGAAAATCCTCGTCGAGCATGGCGTTGTCGAGGACCGTCACCAGTTCGAACAGATCGATCGGTCGAGGCCCGGCCCACGAGATCGCTTCGAAATGCGCGATCAGTTGCGCACATTCCTCCTCGACGGCCGCCTTCATCATTTGGCCGATCCATCCGATGTCGGCGGCGCGGATGCGGCGGACCTCGCCGATGACGGGGCCGGAAAAGATCTGTTCGAAGAGCGTGTCCGCAGTCACCAGCACCCCAGCGACCTCCGGTAAATAGTCGATCGCGTCGGCGCAGAAATCCTGCTCGAAATCTTCGTACTCGAGATCTTCGATCCGAGGAACGGGGTCGGCGACGTCGTCGCTCGGCAGTCCGTCTGCCAGATCGAACGCGCCATCGTCGTCAGACACCGGATCGGCGAAATCGATGAAGGAGGACCTCTTCGTTTCGGGCTCTTGGATCGCCGTCGAGAGCAACCAGCTACGCCACGTCGTCCACCTCGCAGCCAAGGGTTCGAACCTCTCCTCGATCGCGCCGCGTTCGTAACGCTGAAGATGTCGATGCGTGTGATGAATCGTCATGAGCAACTCCGTTCTGACCAGCGGGCTGACACAAATTTCGACGAGCGCCGGCACGGTCACATGAAACAAGTCGCCGCCCTGAAATCGAATCCGGCGACCTAAAAATGGTTTCATGAAAGGACTTTCAATTCAAATTAAAAATTCAAAAGCCGAAATAAAATATATTTACCAACAAATTTAAGGGATTTTTGTTGTGAGCCGAGAATAATTGGTCAGTAGATTGGCTCCAACGCTTGGAGCCCCCGGTTCCGGACGCGATAATGACGTCGGGATCGGTGTGCCAGACGAAAGGCTTGGGCGCCCGGCTGTCCCCGGTGATGAAGCGGTTGATCCCGTCGTATTCACACCGG
>JAAYVT010000555.1 GCA_012517025.1 Phyllobacteriaceae bacterium
AACCGGAGATGGATCGCCGCCTGCGCGATCGCCGCAGTCTGCAGAACGACCTGGTGACGGCGCTCAAGCGCGGCGAGTTGTCGTTGCACTTCCAGCCGCAGGCGCGGATCGACGGCGAGGTCTTCGGCTTCGAGGCCCTGCTGCGCTGGAACCACCCGACCCGCGGCTCGGTCTCGCCCGCGGTCTTCATTCCCCTCGCCGAGGAGAGCAATCTCATCGTCGAAATCTCGGAATGGGTGCTGCGGGAAGCCTGCCGCGTCGCCGCCGCCTGGGATCGGCCGCTGACTGTGTCGGTCAATCTTTCGCCGGTCCAGTTCCGCCACGGCGACCTGCCGATCCTGATCCAGCAGATCCTGTTGGAGACCGGGCTACCGCCGGAGCGGCTCGAGCTCGAGATCACCGAGGGCGTGCTGATCGGCGACTTCTCGCGGGTGGTGGGCATCCTGCGGCGCATCAAGGCGATGGGCATCAAGATCGCGATGGACGACTTCGGCACCGGCTACTCGTCGTTGTCCTATCTGCAGTCGTTCCCCTTCGACAAGATCAAGATCGATCGCGGCTTCGTCGCCGGCATCGGCAGCAACGAACAGGCCACTGCGATCATCCGCGCGGTAATCGGCCTGTGTCACGGCCTGGATCTTCCGGTGATCGCCGAGGGCGTCGAGACCGAGGATCAGAGAGCCTTCCTCGAGCGGGAAGACTGCGGCGAGATCCAGGGCTTCCTGATCGGTCGCCCGCTGCCGATCGCCAACTACGCGGAGATGACCGATGCGGCCTCGCCCGTCGTCGAACCGGTGCCGCGAGCAGTGCAAAGCCGGTGACGGTGACCCCCATCGGCGACGTCGGCGCGGGCAAAGCCCGAACGCGGACGAGAGCCCCGTTCGGCGCCTTCACCGTGCCGGCTTCTCGCCGAACGCACTGCCGGCATGGGCCTCGAGGAAAGCGACCGACCGGTCGAGCGCGAGGCGCCCGGCCTCGGTCGCGGCGAGCAGTTGATATTCGTGGTCGAGCGGCGGGCGACGATCGTCGGGGAAGAACAGGGTTTCGACTTCAGAGCCCCGCGCACGCAGGGCCGCAGCGAAGGCATACGACTGCGGTGCCAACGGATCGGCGTTGCCGACCGAGACGAAGGCCGGCGGAAAGCCGGCCGTGAGATGCGGCGTCACCGCCAAGGCGGCGACGCGCGGGTCGCGCGGATCCGGCGTACCGGCATAGGCCCAGATCACCGTCCGCATGAAGGCGCCGAACGGCC
Organism: Phyllobacteriaceae bacterium; assembly: GCA_012517025.1. Taxonomy (GTDB): domain Bacteria; phylum Pseudomonadota; class Alphaproteobacteria; order Rhizobiales; family Ancalomicrobiaceae; genus Pinisolibacter. The sequence continues at coordinate 1,253 of JAAYVT010000555.1, forward strand.
CCTCGAAGTTCAGGCTCGTCGCGTCGTAGGGACCGCAGTAGAGCACGACGCCGCGCAGGGCGGCACGGGGAAAACCGGGATCGAGGCCCACTTGCCGCGCGTAGACGGGATCGGAGATCGCCAGCGCCGTCTGCGCCGCGATCTGCGCGCCGGCGGAATCGCCGGCGAGGAAGATCCGATCGGGGTCGATGCCGTAGCGACCGGCCTCGGCGCGGACATGAGCGAGCGCCGCGCTCGTCTGCCGCAGTGGCGTCGGAAACCGCGCCTCCGGCGCCGTGGTGTAGTCGACGGCGACGGTGACGAAGCCGCGCGCGGCGAGGATCCGCAGATAGCCGTCGAGATCCTTGCGCGAGCCGGAGACGAAGCCGCCGCCGTGCACCCAAACCACGGCCGGCAACGGTATCTTCGCAGCGGCGGGCGCGTAGACGTCGAGGACCGCGTCGGGATCGCCCGGCGCGTAGGAGATGCCGTGACGTGCGATCCCGTCGGTCGGCACCAGCCCGGCGACAGACGCCGAGGCTGCCGCCGCCCCGGCGTCGAAGGAATGGCGGATCAGCCAAACCGCCGGCCACGGACTGAGCTGAAACGCCGTATAGGCCGCCGCCGCAAGGACCGCCAACCCGGCGACGACGGCGAGTGAGAGCTTCTTCCACATGCCGGATCTCCTCGGCCACGGCGATCGTCGGTCCGCCGCGATCGTAGTGGACGTCCGGTTCCGCCGTCACGCACGATCGATCGTCTCGTCGCTCCCGGCCTTCTCCTTCTCATGCGCGCGACAGCCGATCGACGCACGCAGCATCGGAATGTGTGTGCATTCCCGGCTTTGCCTCGACGGCAGAAGGTCCCCACCGACTGACGCCAACCACCTCTCGCCCACCTCGGATCCGATCGGCGAAAACTCCGGCGACGACTGGATCGTCGATTGACATAAGTGCATGTTTTAAAACATTTTATTTCGGCGACAAAAACGGCGGAGAATGATTGTACCCCATCTCTTCGAACGCCTCGTTCCCGAGGACGCCAAACATGTACCGACCGACCTCGCGACCGATTTCATCGGCAAATCCGCCATCTCGCCGCTCCCCTGCACCCGGTTCTGCATATCAGCGTCGGCGACTTCGTCCGCTCGACGAACTGCCGATATTCGAGCCCGATCGAGGGACACAACACCCGTCCCGTCGACATCGAACGGTGGCTGAGCGGAAACCATTCGGCCGACCCCGGAATCATCCGCTCCTCGATGTCTCCCGCGAGAGCGATCCGATCCGCTCGGCGTCCTCGGGCGTCGCCGGGTTGTAGACGATCATGGCGAGGTCAGTCCGGCCGTCGACCAAGAAGGCCGAATATTCGAAGGCGAGCGGGCCGAGAACCGGGTGGCGAATGTGCTTCACCGCCTCGCCGTGCTGCCCGCGCACGTCGTTCTCCGCCCACATCGCCGCGAAGTCGGGACTGAGCCGGCAAAGTTCCGCCACGAAGGGCTCGATTTCGGCGGCGGCCCCCGATCGCACCGCGTCCACCCGAAAGGCGTCGAGTGCGAAACGCGCCACGCCCTCCCAGTCGTATTGCGCGGCGCGGGCGCTCGGATCGAGGAAGAGGTAACGCAGGATGTTGCGCCGCTCCGGCGGCAGCGATCCGTAGTCGACCAGCATCACACGCGCCGCCCGGTTCCAGGCGACGACGTCCCACACCGCCGTGCGGATCAGGGCCGGGGTGGGGTCGAGCGCATCGAGTACCCGCTGCAGCCGCGGCGTGACACCGTCGCTCTTGCGATAGCGGACCTCCGGCGGGTGGCCGAGACCGAGCAGGAAGAGGTGGTCGCGCTCGATCTCGGTGAGCATCAGCGCGCGGGCGATCCGCTCGAGCACGTCGGCGGAGGGCGCGCCTCCCCTCCCCTGCTCCAGCCACGTATACCAGGTCGGGCTGATGTTCGCCCGTTGCGCCACCTCTTCCCGACGCAGACCCGGCGTCCGGCGGCGTTCTGCCGGAAAACCGAAAGCGGCCGAATCCAACCTCATGCGCCGATCCCGCAGATAGGTTCCGAGCGGATTGTCGGTCATGAGGGAGGCCCCGTCCTGTTGGCTTTCATAATGGGATATGATCACGACTTTTACAGGATAAACTCCTGGCACAGCTTCGTCTCCTCTGAAACCAGGAGACTTCATCCATGCGTGTCTTCGTCACCGGCGCGACCGGAAACATCGGAGCGAAGGTCGTCGACGAGTTGATCGCCGCCGGCCATCGGGTGATCGGCCTCTGCCGCTCGGACGACAAGGCGGCGGCGCTCGCCGCCCGCGGTGCCGAGGTCCATCGCGGCTCGATCCGCGACCCGAACGGCCTGCGGGAGGCGATCGAGCGTTCCGACGGCGTCGTCCATCTCGCCTTCGACCACGACTTCTCGCGCGTCGCCGAGAACTGCGAGACCGATCGCCGGGTGATCGCGGCGCTGGGGGCGATGCTCGCCGGCTCCGATCGGCCGCTGATCGTCACCTCGGGCACGCCCATCGCCAACACCGTTCCGGGCCGTCCGGCGCTCGAGGACAACCCGATCGTCGGTTCGGACCACAATCCCCGCGCCGCATCGGAGGAGGCCGCGGCCGCTCTCGCCGGCGTCAACGTCTCGGTGGTGCGGCTGCCACAAGTCCACGACACGATCTCGCAGGGACTGATCACGCCGATGATCGCGATGTTCCGCGAAAACGGCGTCTGCGCCCAGATCGGTGACGGAAGCAATCGCTGGCCTGCCACCCATGTTCTCGACGTCGCTCGTCTCTACCGGCTGGCGCTCGAAAAGGCCGCGCCGAACGCGAAGTATCATGCCGTCGCGGAGGAGGGCATCGCCATGCGCGAGATCGTCGAGGCCATCGCCCGGCGCCTGGATCTCCCGGTTCGATCGATCTCCCCAGAAGAGGCTCCGGCTTGTTTCGGCTGGCTTGCGATGTTCGCCGGCCACGACATGCCGGCGTTGAGCGAACAGACCCGCGAGCGGTTGGGATGGCGGCCGACCGGCCCCGGATTGATCGCCGATCTAGCGAGCCTGACCGTTTCCGGAGGCTGACGCCGACAGGGTGCGAAGCCGAGCTGCGCGCCAACTCGGCTTCGCACCCATTTCGAGGAGGCATACCGAGCCGGCCGGATGACGTTCACACGACGCCCCCTAGCCGCGTCCGACATCAGCGCCGCCGGCCGTTCGTCTCGCCAGCGACAGGAGGGCCGGTCGACGGATACTCCGGCTTCGTCGACCGTATTCATCACGCCCTCGCCTTCTCGTGCTTCCTGCTGCCGATCAGCGCCATCAGCATCGGGCCGAGGCTGAAACCGCCCTCCTCCGCCTTGCGGGTGAGGCTGCGCAGGTAACCACCGGCCGATGCGATCATCGCGTGCCATTGCAGTATCGCCGCTTCGTCGAGAACGAAGACGGTCTTCGTATCGAGGAGGTCGCGCCGTTTCGTCCAGCGCAGTTCCCAGGCAGCGAGGGTCCCGGAGCGGATACCGGCTTCTGCTTCCAGGCCCACGGCCGCCTTGCCGGCGAGGGCCGCACCGACGACGCGATAGCCCGCGGTCTCCCAGACGTCGCGCGCCGCCTTCATCGTCGTCGTCTTGCCGGCGCCGGCACGACCGACGATCGCCGCGATGCGGGCCTCGGTCGTGACGTGATCGATCGCCGCGTGTTGCTCGTCGGAGACTCGATGCATCGCGATGCCGAGCCGGCGACGAACGTCGCACCAGTCCGTCACGGCGGCTGCCGCCGATCGCGGCGCGTCGTACTCTGGACGTCCCGACGAGACTCCCGACCCGCGGGGTGATCGACCGTGTTCCCGTCCC
>JAAYVT010000556.1 GCA_012517025.1 Phyllobacteriaceae bacterium
CTTCGGTCACGCCGAAGGTGCCCGCCTGCGTGTGGGGCGAGCGCGAAGTCCGCGACATGTACGGGCTGAAGCCGATCGGTCTGCCCGACGAACGCCGTCTCGTGCTGCCGGACGACTGGCCGGAGGGACTGCACCCGCTGCGCAAGGACGCGATGGACTATCGCTTCCGTCCGGCGCCGACCGCCGACGACGAAACCTATCCCTTCGTCAACGACGCGAAGCAGGAGACGACCGTCGTTCCGCTCGGGCCGTTGCACATCACCTCGGACGAACCCGGCCATTTCCGCCTGTTCGTCGACGGCGAGGACATCATCGACGCCGACTACCGGCTCTTCTACGTCCATCGCGGCATGGAGAAGGTGGCCGAGACCCGCATGGGCTACGACGAGGTCACCTTCCTCGCCGATCGCGTCTGCGGCATCTGCGGCTACGCCCATTCCGTCGCCTACGCCAACTCGGTCGAGAACGCCCTCGGCATCGAGGTGCCGTTGCGCGGCCAGGCGGTGCGCGCCGTCCTGCTCGAGACCGAACGGCTGCACAGCCATCTGCTCAACCTCGGGCTCGCCTGTCACTTCGTCGGCTTCGACACCGGCTTCATGCAGTTCTTCCGCATCCGCGAGAAGGCGATGATGCTCGCCGAGATGCTGACCGGCAGCCGCAAGACCTATGCGATCAACCTGATCGGCGGCGTCCGCCGCGACATTCTCGGCGAACAGAAGACCCGCACCCTCGCCACACTGGCCGAGCTGCGCGACGACGTCACCCGGCTCGTCGACATGTTGATGTCGACCGCCAACGTCGAGGGCCGCGTCAAGGGCGTCGGCCGGCTCGACCCGCAGGTGGCGCGCGATTATTCGCCGGTCGGACCGCTGGTGCGCGGCTCCGGCCATCGCCGCGACACCCGCGTGCTGCACGCCTTCGGCGGCTACGAGATGGTCGATCTCGGCATCAACGTCGGCGAGGGCTGCGACGTCCTCTCGCGCACCGTCGTGCGCGCCCAGGAGGTCTACGACAGCATCGCCATCATCGAGAAGCTGCTGAAGGACACGCCGCGCGGGCCGATCCTCACCGAAGACTTCACCTACAAGCCGTACAAGTTCGCGCTCGGCTTCACCGAGGCGCCGCGCGGCGAGGACATCCACTGGTCGATGACCGGCGACAACCAGAAGCTCTGGCGCTGGCGCTGCCGGGCCTCGACCTATGCCAATTGGCCGGTGTTGCGCTACATGCTGCGCGGCAACACGGTGTCGGACGCGCCGCTGATCGTCGCCTCGATCGACCATTGCTACTCGTGCACCGACCGCGTCACCGTCGTCGACGTGAAGAAGGCGACGCAGAAGACCGTCCCCTACAAGGAGATGGAACGCTATTGCCGCGACCGCACCGCGTCGCCGTTGAAGTGAGGGGGAGAAGAGATGTTCAAGCTCCTCAAGGAAGTCTTCCGAACCGGCGAAGCCACGGTCAAATATCCCTTCGCGCCGCTTCCCGTCGAAAAGGACATGCGCGGCAAGCCGGAGCACACGGCGGAGCGCTGCATCGCCTGCGCCGCCTGCACCATCGCCTGTCCGGCCAACGCGATCGGGATGGCGACCGACGTCGAGGCGGCCACCCGCACCTGGTCGATCGACTACGGTCGCTGTGTCTTCTGCGGTCGCTGCGAGGAGGTCTGCCCGACCGACGCGATCCGGCTCTCGACCGAGTTCGAGCTCGCCGTCGCCCGGCGCGAGGACCTGACCCGCAAGGCGATCTTCAAGCTCGCCCGCTGCGAGGTCTGCGACACCCCCTTCGCCGTCGCCAAGGAAGTCGCCTACGTCCAGGACCTGATCGAGGCGACCGCTCCGAGCGCGACCGACGCGGCCGCGCGCCGCCGTCTGATCGCCACCTGCCCCGCCTGCAAGCGCCTGCACGACGTCGAGCAACTGGAAAAGCTCGGCGTCGGCCGCCGGATCGAGGAGACCCGTCGATGACCCGCCTGCCTTCCGAACACCAGTTCACCCCCGCCGCCGGCATAGGCAAGATCGACACGCCGGCCGACGTCGCCGCGATGAAGTCTTCGCTGCTCAAGGACATCCAGCGCTCGGCCTACGTCTACCGGGTCGATTGCGGCGGCTGCAATGGTTGCGAGATCGAGATCTTCGCCGCCATCACGCCGTTGTTCGACGCCGAACGTTTCGGCATCAAGGTGGTCGCCTCGCCGCGCCACGCCGACATCCTGCTCTACACCGGCGCGGTGACGCGCTCGATGCGGATGCCGGCATTGCGCGCCTACGAGGCGGCGCCGGACCCGAAGATCGTCGTCTCCTACGGCGCCTGCGGCGTTTCCGGCGGCATCTTCCACGACCTCTATTGCGTCTGGGGCGGCACCGACCAGATCGTGCCGGTCGACGTCTACATCCCCGGCTGCCCGCCCTCGCCGGGGGCGACGATCTACGGCTTCGCGGTGGCGCTCGGCTTGCTCGGCCAGAAGCTGAAGCAGGAGACCCGGGTCGAGGGCGAGAACGAGCGGGTGGCGATCGCCCATCCGACGGTTCCCTACGATCTGCGCGTGCTGATCGAGCGCGAGGCGCGGCGGATGGCGGGTTATCGCCAGGGCGGCGATCTCGCCGAGACCTTCCTCTCCGCGCTCGAAACGCCCGACGGACAGGGTCTCGACGGCCGGCTCGACCGCATCCTGCGGGCGACCGACGATCCGCGCGCCCGCGAGATCCTGGAGACGCTCGGCGGCGTCGTCCGCGTCGCGGCGGAGAGGGCGCGGCCATGAGCGAGATCGTCTTCTACCAGCTGCGCGACAAGTTCCTCGAACGCGCCGAGGACATTCCGGAGACGGCGAAGGAAGTCGTCTACCATGCGCTCGCCATCGGCCATCACGTCGGGGTGTTCGACTGTTTCCGGCCGATGCTGCGGGTCGACGACGCGACCTTCGACCGCCTTCTCGACGGCCTTCCGGCCGGCGAGGCGCGGCGCAAGCTCGAAGGGGTGAAGCGGTTCGGCGAGATCATGGTGGATCGGACCCACACCCGCCTGCTCGCCTCCGCCTTCGCCGAGGCGAGGGCGTCGCTCGACGCGGAGAGCACGGCGATCGTCGATCGTCTCGGCGCGGCTCTCGCCGCCATCGAGGCGGAACCGGCGGTCTATCTGATGGGACGGAGGCTGCAATGACCGACGTGGTGCTGACCGTCGGCAACACGCTGATGGGGGACGACGGGGCGGGTCCGGCGCTCGCCGATCTGCTCGAATCCGCTCCGGCGACCGGCTGGTCGGTGATCGACGGCGGCTCGGCGCCGGAGAACGTCACCCATCTGGTGCGGGCGGCGCGTCCCGATCGGGTGCTGCTCGTCGACGCCGCCGAGATGGGGCTCGCCCCGGGATCGCTGCGTCGCATCGATC
>JAAYVT010000557.1 GCA_012517025.1 Phyllobacteriaceae bacterium
ACAGCTGCGCCAGCCGCGCCGTCTCGAAACCGGCGACCCGCCGACGCGCCTCGGCGGCACCGGCCAGGGCTGCGGCGAGCGGGGCGAGCGCCACCTCCGGATCGGCGGCGAGATGTTTGGCGAGCAGGGCGCGATCGGCGAGCGGTGTGCCGGCGAGTTCCTGCCCGAGAGCGTCGGGTTCGAGCAGTGCTTCGGCGAGCGAGGCGAAGGGATCGAGCCCCGGCACCGTCACGGCGCGGCGCCACAGGTCGATCTCCGGCACCGCGCCGGGCCGCCCCAGTCGCGGCAGCACCCCGGCGCGCAACAGCGACGATTTGCCCGAGCCGCTGGCGCCGATCAACAGCACGAACGGGACGCTCTCCCCCTCCGCGTTGTCCCCCTCCCCGATCTCGACGTCGCGGATCCGCCGCAGCGCCTGCTCGATTGCCACCCGGCGACCGAAGAACACGGTGCGCCGTCCCTCGTCGAAGGCGTCGAGACCGGGATAGGGCGAGCCCAGCCGGGCGCGGTCCCATTTCACGCTCTCCGGCGGAAAGCCGCGCCGGGCGAGCCATTGGCGCAGACAGTCCTCGACCTTGCCGGCGAATTCGTCGGTGGTGGCGAATTCCTGGAAGGCGGCGAGGAATTCGCCGCTGCGGGCGCGGAACCACGTCTCGAAGAAGGCGCTCAGGCGACGCCACTGGCTCTCGATCTCGGCGCGGTCGGCGGCGTCGAGCGCGACCAGCGGCGCGGTCGGGCGGCGGAAGACGTAGATGTCCGGGATCCCCTTGCCGGCGCGGCGCGCCTCCATCGCCGTCAGGATCTCGTAGGCGGTGCCGCTGGGGTACCGCTCGCCGTCCGGCATCGCCGGAAAACTCTCCGGCAGCGGCGAGCCGAGCCGGGCGCCGAACACCGCGAGCACCAGATCGCACTCCGCCGCCTCCGGAATCTGCGCCTGGAAGGTGTCGTGCGAGGAATAGTAGCGCGTCTCCCAGCGAATGGTGCGGATGCGGACGCGCCCTGCGTATTCGCCGTTCAGCCGCTCGACGACGGCGTCGATGCGGTCCCGCTCGCGCTGGACGTCGCCGGGAGAGGAAACGAACACCTGGAGGACGGTCTCTTCCGGCATGCGGCGCCCCCGGAGACGGAGGCGGCGATCCTAGAGCGCGACACGCGCGGCGGGAATGATCCACCGCAACCGGCTTTCGAAAGGCGATTTCGCCGCGGCTCGACGCACGATCGCCCAATTTCGCGCCACCGGTGCTCTGAGGTGTCCACGGAGGTCAAAAGATAGTCTCTCGCCGCGCGCTTGGAAGCGGTGCAGCATCGCCCCCCTCACCTCACCTCATGGGGACCGTGCGCCATCATGACCAGCAATGCCGAACTTCTCTCCCGTCGTACCGCCGCCGTTCCGCGGGGCGTTTCCACCGCCACCGCGGTCTTCGCCGATCGCGCCGAAAACGCCGAGATCTGGGACGTCGAGGGCAAGCGGTACGTCGACTTCGCCGGCGGCATCGCGGTCCTCAACACCGGCCATCGTCACCCCAAGGTGATGGCAGCGGTGGAAGCGCAGCTCGCGCGCTTCACCCACACCTGCTTCCAGGTCAACGCCTACGAGAGCTACGTCGAGCTCGCCGAGAAGCTCAACGCCCGCGCCCCCTTCTCCGGCCCGGCCAAGACGATCTTCCTGACGACCGGCGGCGAGGCGCTGGAGAACGCGGTCAAGATCGCCCGCGCCCACACCGGCCGCACCGCCGTGATCACCTTCACCGGCGCCTTCCACGGCCGCACCATGCTGACCATGGCGATGACCGGCAAGGTCGCGCCCTACAAGAAGAAGTTC
>JAAYVT010000558.1 GCA_012517025.1 Phyllobacteriaceae bacterium
CGCCGCGCGCGCCCGCGCCTCGGCGGTGTCCTCGACCCGGGCGAAGCGCTCGGCGACCGCCTTGGGCACGCTCGCCCCGGTCTTGGCGGCGAAGCCGGCGACGGCGGTGAAATTGTGGATCGGGATGATCCCCGGCACGATCGGGATGCCGATCCCGGCGGCGCGGACGCGGTCGAGGAACGCCTCGAACAGATCGTCGTCGAAGAAGAACTGGGTGATCGCCCGGCTCGCCCCGGCGTCGACCTTGCGCTTCAGATTGTCGATCTCGACGTCCCAGTCGGCGCTCTCCGGATGGCGTTCCGGATAGGCCCCGACCGAGATCTCGAACCCGCCGATGTCGCGGATGCCGGCGACCAGATCGGAGGCATAGGCGTAGCCGCCCGGATGCGGGCGATAGGCCGCCCCCACCCCTTCCGGCGGATCGCCGCGCAGCGCCACGATGTGCGTCACCCCGACCTCGGCGTAGGAGCGGATCACCTGATCGACCTCCTCGCGGGTCGCCGAGACGCAGGTCAGATGCGCCGCCGGCTTCAACTTCGTCTCGCGCACCAGACGGGCGACGGTGTCGTGGGTGCGCTCGCGCGTCGACCCGCCCGCTCCGTAGGTGACGGAGACGAAATCGGGGGCGAGCGGCGCCAGCTGCTCGATCGAGGCCCACAACGCCGCCTCCATCTTCTCCGTCTTGGGCGGGAAGAATTCGAAGGAGATCGAGGCTTTGCGACGGTCGGTCATGGGAGGGCTCTCATGCAGGATCAGGCGAGGAGGCGGCGGGGATCGCGGGCGAGCCACAACGTCACGGTGAGGTCGCCCTCCCCGTCCGCCGGGAGGGAACGGGAGGGCGGCAGATCGCGGACCTCGACGAGGTCGAGGCCGGCTTGTTCGAGCGCGCGGGTGATCTCGCCGTGCGAGAAGCCGAGGCGGCGATGGGCGTGGCTCTCGCGCAGGAACTCGAGCTCGTGCGGCGCGAAGTCGACGATCAGCAGCCGTCCGCCCGGCGCCAGCGTGCGCGCCGCCTCGCGGATCGCCTGGCCGGGATCGTCGAGATAGTGCAGCACCTGGTGGATCGTCACCACGTCGAAGGCGTCGCGCGGAAAGGCGAGCGCGTAGACGTCGCCCTGTTGCACCCGCGCCCGGGCGAGCCCGACCCGATCGAGCTCGCTGCGCGCCGCCGTCAACATGTCGTGCGAGGCATCGACCCCGATCGCCCGGTCGTAACGGTCGCGCAGGAGATGCAGCAGCCGCCCGGTGCCGGTGCCGACGTCGAGCAGGGTGCGGAACGGCGCCTCCCCGAGGATGTCGCCGATCGCCTCCTCGACCCGCGCCTCCTCGACGTGCAGCGACCGCAGCCGCTCCCAGTCGCCGGCATGGGCGGCGAAATAATCCGCCGTGCGCGCCGCGTGCGCCCGCTTGACGGCGGCGAGGCGCTCGCGATCGCGCGCCACGCCCTCGTCGGCGCGGTCGAGCACCCCGACCAGCCCGCGCGCCAGCGTCGCCAGCGGCCCGGTCTCGGCGAGCCGGTAATAGACCCAGGCGCCTTCCGGAAACCGCTCGACCAGCCCCGCCTCGGTCAGAAGCTTCAGATGACGCGAGATCCGCGGCTGCGATTGGCCGAGCACGAAGGTCAGATCCTTGACCGTCAGGTCGCCCGCCTCGAGCAGCGTGAGGATCCGCAGCCGCGTCGGTTCGCCGCCCGCCCGGAGCGCCGTCACCAGCGCTTCCGCCGGCAACGCGCCGACGCCGAACCGCCCCGCCTCGGCGGGGGGCGGCGGATCGGTCTCGCGGACCGTCGAGGGGGAGAGCGGCGTCGTCATGGGAAAACGATATAAAGATATCTTTATATCATTTCAACGACCGATCGACGCCGTCCACCGCACGGCGGCATCCCCGCGCTTCAATAGGCGTTGTCGTCGAACACCACTTGGAAGGCGGTCATCAGGATGATGCGCAGATCGAGCCAGATCGACCAGTTGTCGATGTACCACAGATCGTGCTCGACGCGTGCCCGCATCTTCTCCACCTCGCGCGTCTCGCCGCGCAGCCCGCGCACCTGCGCCCAGCCGGTGATGCCCGGCTTGACGTGTTGGCGCAGGGCGTAGGAGGCGATCAGGCCGTCGTAATAGTCGTCGTGGGCGATGGCGTGCGGCCGCGGCCCGACGATCGACATGTCGCCCTTCAGCACGTTGACGAGCTGCGGCAGCTCGTCGATCGAGGTGCGCCGGATCATCCGCCCGATCCGCGTCACCCGGACGTCGTCGCGCGACGCTTGGACGACGGTGTCGCCGTTCTCCCGGACGGTCATCGAGCGGAACTTCAGGATGCCGAAGGGGCGCGCCCCGAACCCTTTGCGGTGCTGGCGGAACAGCACCGGACGTCCGCTCTCGACGACGATCGCGATCGCCGTCAGCGCCATCAGCGGCGACAGCAGGATCAGCGCGAGCGAAGCGACTGTGACGTCGAGCGCGCGCTTGCAGGCGCGATCGAACCGCGACAGCGGCGCCCGTTCGATCTCCAGCGCGACGAGGTCGCCGACCCGGATCATCGGCCGTGCCAGCATCTGCTCGGTCTCGTGGTCGGCGAACAGATGCACCGCCAGCGGCAGCGCCGCCAATGCCGCCTTGAGCTCCGAGACCCGCCGCCGCTCCTGCCAGGAGGCGAAGATCCACACCCCGTCGAGCCGGCTGCGGGCGAGCGCGCGACGCACGTCCTCGGCCGCCCGCGCCTCTCCGCGGACCGCGCCCTCGCCCGCCTCGATCTCCTCCGCCGGCGTCAATGCCGTGAAGCCGGCGATCTCGATTCCCTCGTGGGCGAGCCGCTCGCAGATCCGCCGCACCCCGCTCTCCTCGGCGACCGCTATCACCGCCACCCGTCTGTGCGACAGCGTGCCGCGCGCATAGGCTCGCGCCAAAATCTTGGCGCAGATCGCATGCGACGTCACCAACGTCAGCCCGCCGATCGCGAACCACAGCGACACCGCGCCGCGCGAGAACACGTCGGTGACTTTGATCAGGAAGGCAATCCACGCCAGGATGAAGAAGGTCAGCCCCCACGCCTGGGCGACGCGCATCACCTGCCGGCGGGCGTGATTGAGGTGGACGACGCGATAGCCGCCGGTGATCACCATCAGCGTGACGAACAGCGCCGCCGCGGTCACCCCGAGCGACCGCATGTGATCGGGCATCGGAAAGCCGAGATGGATCCCCACCGCCGCGTAGAGGGTGACGAAGATCGACGCCACGTCGACGACGACCGTCGAGATCTGCAGCGCTTCACCCGACCACCGCAGCCGCGTGCCCGCGACGTCGCCGCCGAGCCAGGACCGTGTGGGAGATCGACCGTGATCGAAGGTGGCCATGTTCCGTTCCGAGACGCCCGCCGTTCGGCGATGTTAGGACTTTCTCCACCATCTTCCCCCCGCGCTTCCGCCGGTGCCACGACGAATTGATCGGACGGTTAATACCCCCCGCCCCGCACCCGACCCGCCGTCGCACCCTCCGGCGGGCGGCGCGAAACGGCCGACGGCCGGCGGATCGCTCCGCCGGCCGTCGATCGTCTCGTCGCAGGACGTCAGGCCGCCTCGGTGGCCGCCGTCTTCACCCGCTCGATCACCTTCTGCGCCAGATGGCCGGTCAGTTCGGCGAGGTTGTCGAAGACCTGCCGATAGAACCCCACCCCTTGCGTCGCCGAACGGATGTCGATGATCAGGTGGTCCATCTCGGCCTGCGGGATCAGCGCCTCGACGACGTCCCAGCCGTCCCAATCGGGCCGGCCGTCGTAACCGAGCAGCTGACCGCGCCGTCCGGAGACGATCTGGTTGATTCGCGCCGTCGCATCCGACGGCGTGAAGATCGACACCTTCAGGATCGGCTCGAGCAGCACCGGATGGAGCTTGGCCATCGCCTCGCGCATGCCGAGCTGGGCGGCGGTCTTGAACGCCATGTCGGAGCTGTCGACGGTGTGATAGCTGCCGTCGGTGAGCCGGACCTTCAGATCGACCACCGGGAAGCCGTTCGTCCCCTTGATCAGGAAGTCGCGGATGCCTTCCTCGACCGCCGGGATGTACTGGCGCGGCACCACGCCGCCGGTGATCTCGTCGACGAAGACGAAGCCCGAGCCCCGCTCGCCCGACGCCACCTCGAGCGCCACGTCGCCGAACTGGCCGTGACCGCCCGACTGCTTCTTGTGCCGGCCGCGCACGCTCGCCTGGCCGTGGAAGGTCTCCTTGTAGGGGATCGACGCCGGTTGCGACTTCACCTTGACGCCGAACTTGTGCTCGAGCCGCTCCAGCGCGACCCGCAGATGCATCTCGCCCTGCCCCTCGACGATGGTCTCGCCGGTGTCCTGGTCGAGTCGCATCGACAGCGACGGATCCTCCTCGATGATCTTGGCGAGGGCGGCGGAGAGCTTGACGTCGTCCTTGTGGTCGGCGGCGGCGATGGCGAAGCCCATCACCGGCTGCGGCGGGGTGAGCGGCACCAGCGCCGCCATGCCGCCCTTGGCGGAGGTCAGCGTCGCGCCGGTCTCCGCCGGTTCGACCTTGCCGAGCGCCACCGTCTCGCCGGCGACCGCTTCCGACTTCTTGATCTGCTCCTTGCCGTTCAGCCGATAGATACCGGAGATGCGATCGGAGCTGCCGTCCGAGGCGTGGAGCACCAAACCGTCGGTGACCTTGCCGGAGAGGACGCGGCTGATCGACAGCTTGCCGCCGTGCGGCGTGTGCACGGTTTTGACCACCTGCACCACCGCCTCGGCGCCCGGCGTCACGCCGAGCCGCGCGCACTTCTCCGCGAGCCCCGGCGCCTCGTGGCGCAACGCCTTGAGCAGACGGCCGATGCCGTTGCCACGCTCGGCCGAGCCGATGAACACCGGGCAGATCTGGCCCGCCCGCATCTCCTGGGCGAGATCGGCGAAGACCTCGTCGGATTCCGGCGCCACGTCGGTGAGCAGTTCCTCCATCAGATGGTCGTCGTAGTCGGCGATGCGTTCCAGCATCGCGTAGCGCGCCTCGAACTCGCCGGCCTTCTCCGCGTCGGGGATCTCGGCCACTTCCGAAGGGGCGTGGTCGTGCCAGATGTAGGCGCGCTCGAGCGCCAGATCGATCGAGCCGACGGTGGCGCCGTCGCGCACCAGCGGCAGCTGCCGCAACACCAGGGGCACGCGCGACGCCGGCTGCATCAGCTCCAGCACGTCGCGCAGGCTGCCCTCGGTCTTGTCGAGCTTGTTCATGAACAGGACGTGCGGCATGCCGCGGTCTTCGAGCATGCGCAGCACGAGCTGGAGCGCCGGGATCTTCTTCTCGTCGGCCTCCGCCACCACCACCGCGACGTCGGCGCCGGTCATCGCCGCCTCGGCCTCGAAGAAATATTCGACCGACCCCGGGCAATCGAGGAAGGTGTAGCGATCGCCGAGATAGTCGCATTCGGCGACGTTGAGCTCGACGCCCATCTGATGTTCGCGCGCTTCCGGCGAGGCGTCGCCCACCGACGAACCCGCCGAAACGGAACCTGCTCGGGTCACGGCCCCCGTGCGTTCGAGAATCGCTTCGAGCAGCGTGGTCTTGCCGCTGCCGAAGGGCCCCACGAGCGCCACGCACCGGGGCCCGCCTCGTCTGCCGCTCGTCATTCCTCCACCGGCGTCGGACATGGCTTTCTCCAATTCTGTTCTCTTTATGTTCCACCTGACCACGCCCTCCGCGACCGTTTCCGGCGGGAGGGCCCGGCGCCGCGGACCCCTTCTCGTGAGGGTCCCGTCGCCGCGGCGGATCGTTGCGCCGTTTCGTCGCCCTGACAAGCCGATCGGCACCATGCGACGCCTCGTTTCGTTGCCGCAGCGCAGCACGGCGAGACCCGGTGAAATTCGCCAAAGGGTTGGATCCGAATGGTTTTTCGCCACATCTCGGCATCCTCTTCGGAGTCTTCCCGATCCGGGATGCTCCTTAGACGGAAAACGCTCCGGCGCCGCGACGCGCTCCCCTACGGACGTGGTTTTCTGCTAATGTGCCCGCCGTGAGTGTTCGGAGGGGCTCGGCCCGCGTCTTGGATGTTGATCGTCGAACTTTCGGTTTTCGCGGTACTGACCCTCGTCAACGCCTTCTTCGTCGCCTCCGAGATGGCGCTCGTCTCGGCCCGCCGGGCGCGGCTCGCCGCGATGGCCGACGACGGCGACACGCGCGCCCGCCGCGCCCTCGACCTCGGTGAACATCCCGGCCGCTTCCTCTCCGCCGTGCAGATCGGCATCACCCTGACCGGTCTGGTCGCCGGCGCCTCCTCGGGCGCCCAGCTCTCCGAACGCCTCTCCGAGTGGATGATCGCCACCTGGCCGGCCTTCGCCTGGGCGGCCAAGCAGACCTCCTTCGTGCTGGTCATCGTGGTGATGACCTTCGTCACCATCGTCTTCGCCGAACTGGTGCCCAAGCGCATCGCCATCGCCCGCCCCGAGCCGATCGCCACCGCGGTCGCCGGTCTGGTCGAGATCTTCTCGCGGATCACCGCCCCCTTCGTCAGCCTGCTCAACGGCACCTCGAACGCCGTCCTCGCCCGCCTCGGCGTCGACGAGAGCGCCTCCACCGACGTCACCGAGGACGAGGTGATCCACGTCCTCGCCGAGGGCGTGCAGTCGGGCGTCCTGGAGCCGGAGGAGCACGAGATGCTGGAGGGCGTCATGCGCGTCGCCGACCGTCCGGTGCGCGCGCTGATGACGCCGCGCCCCGACCTGTGGTGGATCGATCCGAAGGATCCGCCCGAGCGCATCCGCGCCGAGATCCTCGATTGCCCCTATTCGGCGATGGTGGTGGCGGAGGGCTCGATCGACGAGCCGATCGGCCTCCTCTACAAGAAGGACCTGCTGCGCGACGCCGTCGAGGGCCGCCCGCTCGACCCCTCCGCCCACCTGAAGCAGCCGATCGTGGTGCCGGAGAGCGCCCCGGTGCTGAAGCTCTTGGAGCGCTTCCGCGGCACCCCGGTCCACGCCGCCTTCGTCGTCGACGAATACGGCGGCCTGCAGGGTCTGGTGACGCTGACCGACATCGTCGAGGGCATCGCCGGCGACTTCGCCGACGTCGACGCCCCGCAGGCCTCCGGCCCGGTGCGCCGCGAAGACGGCTCGTGGCTGATCGACGGCGACGAGGCGATCGACGAGTTGGAGCGGCGGGTCGATCTGCCCGAGCTCGAGCACGGCGGCTATCACACCGTCGGCGGCCTGATGCTGTCGGTGCTGAACCGCATCCCGACCGAGGGCGATCGCGCCGTCCTCGGCGATTGGATCTTCGAGGTCGTCGACATGGACGGCCGCCGCATCGACAAGGTGCTGATCACCCCGCGGGCCCGCGCCATCCCGGAAGAAGACGAGGCCTGAGCCGCCTCACTCCGCCGGTTCGAGCCCGGCGGCGGAGGCCGCCGGCCGCGTCGCGACCGTGTCCGCGGCGCCACCGACCAACGCCCGCGCCGCCGCGATCGCCAGCACCGCCACGCCGATCCCGGCGAAGGCGTCGACGAAATGGTGGCCGCCGTCGGCCGGCACCGCCGCCACCACCACGAGGTTGAGCACCAGTGCCACCGGTCCGACGAAGCGGACGTCGCGCACCGCCCACACCGTGGTGATCGCCATCACCGTGTGGAACGACGGACAGCCGATCAGCCCGATCAACCGATCGAAGCGCAACGTCGGGACGTCGCCGGCGTGATGGGCGAGCAGCGATCGCGCGTAGGCGGGATCCATCGCCAGATCGAAGGGCGCGTCGGCCATGCCGCCGGCATAGGCGTGCGGCAACGCCCCGAAGCTCGGATAGACGCACCACACCGCCACCGAGATCAGCGCCCCGACCATGAAGGCGACGACGAACCGTTCCAGCCGTCGCACCCGTCCGATCGCGCCCAGGATCAGGATCACCGCGGCGATCTGGCCGAGGCTCGACAGATAGGCGAGCTTGAACACGGTGGAGACGACGGCGTTCGACTTCACCGCCACCACGAAGCCCCACCAGTCGAGCCCGAGTGCCCGATCGATCGCGGCGAGTTCGCCGTCGACGAGCGGCCGGTGCAGATCGAAGCCGTGGTAGTTGAGCAGCGCCGTGGCGAGCGAGAACACGATCACCAGGAACGCCGCCTTGGCGGTCGCGGCGAGGCGCGGGTCGGGCCGAAGCCGGGCATAGACCGCCCAGATCCCCACCACCGCGCCCGAGATGGCGACGACCGGCAGGAAGCTGGCCCAATCGATCGTGATCGACGAGAACGGATGCACCGCGACGAGCGTCAGCCACACCGCGACGACGATCGCGATGGCCGGATCGATCTCTTTCCCTCCGGTCGACGCCCGCATTCGGCTGCGCTCCGCTCTCCGTACCGGTACCATCTTGGTCCGGCAGACGTGAACGCGCGGTTGCGCCCGAGCCGACGGATGTCGAAAAGAAGGGGAGACGAAGGCCGCGAGATCCGATCAGACGAGCGGCGCGGCGACGACGTCCGTCACCGCGCCCTCGCGTTCGATCGAACGGCTCGGTCCGAGCGGACCGGAGACGCCGCCGCGGCATCGAAGGCACCGCGGCCCGCCGACCGACCCCTCACTTCTCCGTGAGCCTCAGGCCGGCCACCCCGGCGCCGATGTTGACGCCGGTCTGACCCTGCACCGAGATCGGTTGCAGCATGATCGAGCGATCGAAGCCGCCGAGCAGCACGTTGGCGCCGACACCGACGCCGGGCGTCACCTCGGCCGACACGCCGGTGTAGTGGCCCGACAGCACGCCGTCGTAGGACCCGGTCGCCGGCGCGAACACCGCCCACCAGATCGTCGTCGTCTTCGCCTCGCCGAGTTCGACGCCGAGCCGCGTGATCTCGCCGCGATAGGTCTCGTGAACCTTCGGCCCACGGAACCGGCAGGTGAGGTCGCGCCACGAACCGAGCAGCGAGGTGTCGGCCTTGACCACCCGGCACTTCAGGACGCCGACTTCGATCCGTTCGTTTTCGGCCCGAGCGGGGGTCGTCGCCATCGCTCCGACGAGCGCGATCGCCGCGAGCGAACCCGTGAGTATGCTCAACTTGGCGCCGAACATGGCTTCTCTCCTTGCATCCTCTCGGGGCGGCAGGCGCGGGACCGAAGAAGATCGGGCGGAGCCGTCTCGTCGTCCTCCATGTGGGGAGGAGCCGCGACGCCGGCCATGCGGTCATTCACGGATCTGGAATGCGAGACGCCCGCGACTTTCGTCGCGGGCGTCCGATCGATCGAGCCGACGAGATCGTCTCAGCGCAGGTTGCCGCAGAAGCGCTGGATGCGCTTGCAGGCTTCCTCCAGCGCCGAGGTGGCGGTGGCGTAGGAGATGCGGAAATGCGGCGCCAGGCCGAAGGCCGAGCCTTGCACCACCGCGACGCCCTCGACCTCGAGCAGCTCGGTGACGAAGTCGTCGTCGGTGGCGATGACGTTGCCCGACGGCGAGGTCTTGCCGATGGTGCCGGCGCAGGACGGATAGACGTAGAAGGCGCCCTCCGGCGTCGGGCAGGTGAGACCGTTCGCCTGATTGAGCATGCCGACGACGAGGTCGCGGCGCTCCTTGAACACCTTGTTGTGCGCCGGGATGAAGTCCTGCGGACCGTTCAGCGCCTCCACCGCCGCCCACTGGGCGATCGACGACGGGTTGGAGGTCGACTGCGACTGCAGCGTCGCCATCGCCTTGATCAGCTTCTCCGGGCCGGCCGCGTAGCCGATCCGCCAGCCGGTCATGCAATAGGCCTTGGAGACGCCGTTGACGGTCAGCGTGCGCTCGTAGAGCCCCGGCTCCACCTCCGCCGGCGTGGCGAAGACGAAGTCGTCGTAGACGAGGTGCTCGTACATGTCGTCGCTCATCACCCAGACGTGGGGATGACGCATCAGCACGTCGGTCAGCGCCTTCAGCTCGGCGGCGGTGTAGGCCGCACCCGACGGGTTCGACGGCGAGTTGAAGATGATCCACTTGGTCTTGGGGGTGATCGCCGCCTCGAGCGCGTCCGCCTTCAGCTTGAAGCCGGTCGAAAGCCCGGCCTCGACGAACACCGGCGAGCCGCCCGCCAGCAGCACCATGTCGGGGTAGGAGACCCAATAGGGCGCCGGGATGATCACCTCGTCGCCGGGGTTCAGCGTCGCCATCAGCGCGTTGTAGAGCACCTGCTTGCCGCCGGTGCCGACCGAGATCTGGCTCGGCTTGTAGGCGAGGCGGTTCTCGCGGGCGAACTTGTCGACGATCGCCTTCTTCAGCTCCGGAATGCCGTCGACCGCGGTGTACTTGGTCTGGCCGTCGCGGATCGCCTTGATCGCGGCTTCCTTGATGTTGTCGGGCGTGTCGAAGTCCGGCTCGCCGGCGCCGAGACCGATGACGTCGCGGCCGGCCGCCTTCAGTTCGCGCGCCTTGTTCGTCACGGCGATCGTGGCGGACGGCTTGATGCGCGAGAGGGAGTCGGCGAGGAAGCCCATGGCGAAGTCTCCGAAAGATGACGCGAAAGGAAAGCCCCGAAGGTCGCGTCCCGCGTCCCTTCGAGAACGGGCCGGACCCTAGTCCCGCCACGCCCCGGCGACAAGCCGTTTTCAGTGGCGATTTCGATCGATTCGAGTGATCGACGCGGCACCCTCGCCGGCGGCCCGGCGCGCCGCCGTGTGCCTCATCCGTGCCGGACCTTCTGCACCACGATGGCGAGGTTCAACGCCAGCGAGAAGGCATTGGCGACGATCACCGGCCACGAGCCGATGTAGAGGCCGTAGACCAGCCACAGGAAGATGCCGAGGCTGAAGGCGGAGAAGGTGACCAGCGACAGCGAGGCGACGTCGCGGTGCCGGATCGCTCGCAGCGTCTGCGGCAGCCAGCACAACGTGGTGAGCAGCGCGGCGGCGCCTCCGATGAGTTCGACGGCGAGAGGAGAGAGCGGCACGACGGAAGTCCCCGGAAGCGAACCGGACCGGTTCGAGGCTGAGACCACCATGAGTCGCCGCCGTCCCTGCGTCAACGCGCCGAAACGCAGGCGTGCCCGGCGCCCACGACACCCGCCGACGCCGTCGCGAGCCTTCGTTTCACCACTTTTGAAAGACCAACCCCGCCCCGAGCGCAATGAAGGCGAAGCCGAGGAGATGGTTCCAGCCGAGCGGCTCCTTCAGCCAGACGACCGAGAACACCCCGAAGATGGTGAGCGTCACCACCTCCTGGATCGTCTTCAGCTCGATCGCCGAATAGAAGGCGTGGCCCCAGCGGTTGGCCGGCACGGCGATGCAGTATTCGAAGAAGGCGATGCCCCACGACACCAGCACCACCAGCCACAGCGGCCGGTTCGGATAGGCGAGGTGGCCGTACCAGGCGAAGGTCATGAACACGTTGGAGGCGATCAGCATCGCCACCGGCAGCGCCAGACCGGAGAGGGAAGAGACGGACATCGGACGGGTCTCCGCGACGAGGAGAAGAACGAACGTCGAATGCGGCACGCGCGCGATCCGACCGGCGATTTTGATCCGGCTCAAGGTCTTCGTCCCACGGACGCGCCAAGATCCCGAAGCCGAACCCAGAGAAGAAACCCACGGCAGGGAGGCGAAGATGGAGATCGCGGTCGCCAAGGTCCTCGAACTGATCGAACATCTGCGCATGCTCGACGCGGAGAACGGCGAGGGACGGATCGAGGGAGAAGACGACGACGTCGAGGCCGGCTCGGGTCACCTCTACGAGGACTTCGACCAGGACGGCACCGAAGCGCAGGTGCGCGGCGTCATCGACGCCCTCAACGTCGACGAACAATGCGATCTCGTCGCTCTGGTGTGGGTCGGCCGTGGCGATTTCGAGGCGGAGGAATGGCCCGTCGCCGTCCGTCGCGCCCACGAGCGCCGCAACCGCGGCACCGCGGCCTATCTGATGGGCATCCCCAACGTCGGCGATCTGCTCGAGGAGGGTCTCGCCGCCGTGGCGGTCGACGCCTGAGGGCGTCGGTCCGTCACCGGTGCGCGAGGCGTCAGTCCTCCACCAAGAACGGATTGGAGGCCCGCTCCTCGCCCAGCGTCGAGGTCGGGCCGTGCCCGGGCAGGAAGCCGACGTCGTCGCCGAGCGGCAACAGCTTGTCGCGGATCGAAGCGAGGAGCGTGGCATGGTCGCCGCGCGGCAGGTCGGTTCGTCCGATCGAGCCGGCGAAGATCACGTCGCCGACGACGGCGAATCGCGCCTCCGGCTGAAAATAGACGACGTGGCCCGGCGAATGGCCGGGGCAGTGCAACACCTCGAACGTCAGCCCGCCGACCGACACGGTGTCGCCGTCGACCAGCCAGCGCTCCGACGCCACCGCCTCGAACCCGGAGAACCCCCAACGCGCCGCCGCCTCCGGCACCCGCGTGAGCAGGAACTCGTCGTCGACGTGCGGCCCCTCGATCGGCACCGCCCCGCCCTGCTTCTTCTCCAACGCGAGCTTCAGCGGCGTCGCGCCGCCGGCGTGATCGAAATGCCCGTGGGTGATCAGGATGCGCTCCACCGTCACCCCGAGTTGCTCGATCCCCTGCAGGATCTTGCCGACCTCGCCGCCGGGGTCGATCACCGCGGCGCGCTTCGTCGCCTCGTCGAAGACGATCGAGCAGTTCTGTTGCAGCGGCGTCACCGGCACCACGGCGACACGGAGGCGGGAAGGCGATTCGGGCATGCGGCGTCCTTCGTCGATCGGCGCGGCCCTGCCCACGAAGTCGGACTGGCGACGCGCCCTCCGACATATTATCTGCTGGGAAGAGAGCCCGTCGAGCCGCCTCGCGGCCGACCGTCCGAACGGAACCGATCCCATGCGCCTGCGACGCCTCGCGATCGCCGTGTTGTGCCTCCTGTCCGCCGACCTCGGTCGCGCCGCCGCGACGGCGGCCGACGAGGCGAGCGTGCCCGGTCCGCTGCGCCCGCTGCCGGTGCTTCCGGCGGAGGCGGCCCCGGTCCGCCGCCCGCCCGGCCCGGTCGCCCGCCCGGTTCAACCGCCGCGCGCGGCGGTCCGCACCTGGGCCGGCCGCCTCGCCCCGCTCGCCAAGGGCGAGCTGGCGCGCGGCTCCGTCCGCCTCGACGTCGCCGCGCACCGGGTCGAGATCAGCGACTTCGCGGTGACCGACGGCCCCGAACTGGAGGTGGCGCTGGTGGCCGGCGACCGGCCGACGACCACCGCCGAGGTGCTCTCCGCCAAACGCGTCTCGCTCGGCCGGCTGAAGCGGATTCGCGAGAAGGTGACGCTGCGCTTTCCCGCCGAGCTCGATCCCGCCGTCTATCGCACCCTGGTGGTGTGGTCCCGCCGCGATCGGGCGCCGCGCGCGGTGGCGCCTCTGGCCCCCGATCGGGCCGGCTGAGACGCCGTCGCACTTGCCCTTTTCTGCCGTTTCGTCCATAAATCGAGACGGCGGCGGTTCGGAACTTGGGCGAGACGGTCGGCGCGACCGGTTCACATCTGTCGACGGTGATCGAGATCATGGTCTCGTTCTCGGTCTGCGATGTGGAAAACAGCGCAAATCATGTCCCGACGTGTAACGTGACTGCCTGGTCTTCCCTCGTGATCCGCGCGATCCCGGGGGAGCGTGTCGTGCGAACGGGGCGTGGCCCCGCGTGAAAGGACTTGGAATGAGGGATCGTGGTTTCGGCGGCGGACGTGGCGGCGACCGCGGCGGTTTCGGGCGTGATCGTGGTGGTTTCGGCGACGAAGGCTGCTTCGGTGGTCGGGACCGGGATCGCGGCGGCTTCGGCGGCGGCGATCGTGGCGGCTTCGGTGGTGGTGATCGCGGCGGCTTCGGCGGTGGTCGCGATCGTGGATTCGGTGGTGGTGACCGCGGCGGCTTCGGCGGCGGCGATCGCGGCGGCTTCGGCGGCGGCGAAGGCGGCGGCTTCCGGCCGCGCCGGTCGTTCGGCGACGAAGGCGGCGGCGGCGGCTTCGGTGGTGGCGAGGGCTTCCGCCCGCGCACTCCGCGTCCGCCGGTCGAGCGCGGCCCGCGTCAGAACGGCGTCGTGAAGTTCTTCAACGCCGAAAAGGGTTACGGCTTCATCACCCCCGAGGAGGGCGGCGCCGACGTGTTCGTCCACGTCTCGGCGGTGGAGCGCTCCGGCCTCGGCACCCTCGACAAGGGCCAGAAGATCTCCTTCGAGACCGAGCCGGACAAGCGCGGCAAGGGCCCGAAGGCGGTCAACCTGCAGCCGCTCGAGGGCGGTGAGGCTCCGGCCGAGGACTTCGAGGCTCCGGAAGCCGACGAAGACGAGGCGTGAGCCTTTTCGCGGTGATCCGATCACCGTTTCCCGAGCATCGCCCCTGGTGATGCTCGCGAATGATTTCGACCCTCCCGGCGCCACCGGGAGGGTTTTTCGTCCCTCGCGACGCCCCTCGCCTCTTGCCGCGTCGACGCGGTGCCTCCCTCCGAGCCGCCCCGCCTCCTTCGCGATCGCCCGCGCCGGCGAGCGGTCCCTTCCCCGTCGAACCGTGCCCCCGCGACCCCGCCGATGAACTATCGTCACGCCTTCCACGCCGGCAACTTCGCCGATGTCGTCAAACACGCCACCCTCGCCCGCATCCTGGTCCACCTCGCGGCCAAGGACGCGCCGTTCCGCGTGCTCGACACCCACGCCGGCATCGGTCTCTACGATCTGGCGAGCGACCCGGCCGAGCGCACCGGCGAATGGCGCGACGGCATCGGCCGCGTCCTCGCCGCCCCCTTCCCCGCCGCCGTCGCCGAGCTGCTCGAGCCCTGGTTGGCGGCGGTGGCGCGGGTCGACGGCCTGACCGCGACCGCCCATCTGACGCCCGAGCGCCTCGCCTTCTATCCCGGCTCGCCGCTGGTGATCCGCGCCGGCCTGCGCCCCGGCGACCACGCCGTCGTCACCGAGCTGCATCCGAGCGACGCCGCCACCCTCGCCGACCTCTTCGCCGGCGACGCCCGCCTCAAGGTGGTCGAGCTCGACGGCTGGCTGGCGCTGAAGAGCTTCCTGCCGTTCAAGGAGCGGCGCGGGCTGGTGGTGATCGACCCGCCGTTCGAAGAGCCCCGCGAGTTCGACCGGCTGACCCGCGGCCTCGTCGCCGCCACCAAGCGATTCGCCACCGGCGTCTATCTGATCTGGCACCCGATCAAGAATCGCGCCGAGCTCGCCCGCTGGCACGCCGATCTGGTGGCGACCGGCCTGCGCCGCATCCTGAGCGTCGAGTTCGCCGTCGCCGCCCCCGCCGCCGACGGGCCGCTCACCGCCTGCGGTCTGGTGATCGTCAATCCGCCGTGGAAACTCGCCGAGGAACTCGCGACCCTGCTGCCGCCGCTGGTCGAGCGGCTGGCGATCGGGCCCGGCGCCCGGGCGAGCGTCGACTGGCTGGTGCCGGAGTGAGTCGGGCGCGGCGGCTCGTCGCTCTCTGCGCGCAGGGCTCGGCCGACGCAATGCCGGCTTGACCCTGCCGCCGCCCTCCCCCATCGTCGCCGCATCGTCCGTCCGTCGACCTTCTCGGGGGGAACCGCAGATGTCGCATCCGTCCTCGTTCCGCGTCCGGCCGCTCGCCTTGGCGAGCCTCTGCCTCGTCGGCCTCGCCCTGCCGGCCGCCGCCGCCGACTTGCGCCTCGCCTCCGCCACCCCCGTCGACGTCCCCGCTTGCGACGCCCCCGCCGTGCTCGACCGTGTCCGCGGCGACTTCGCCTACGGCATGGCCAACGTCGAGAAGCGCGACCTCTCCATCGTCGAGTTCGGCCGGATCCGCAGCCAGGGCGCCGGGGTGAACGACCCCTCCCACATCCCCCATCGCTGGTGCTACGCCCCGGTGACGCTGTCGAACGGCTTGCGCTCCACCGCCTATTGGCGGATCGATCGCGGCGTCGGCTTCGCGGCGCCGGGTTACGCCGGCCTGCCCGACGACGTCGAATCCTGCGTCCTCGGTCACGACCGCTGGTCGGTGCACGACGGCACCTGCCGCACCACCCGCCGCTGGTGGTGAGCTCCACCCGCCGAGTCGCCGTTCGACTTCCCGCCTCGCGCCGTCGGAGCCGCGCATGTCGAAGCTCGCCGCCTTCGCCCTCGCCGTCGTCGTGACGCTCCTCGGCGTCCTTCCCGCCGCCGCCCAGTCGCGCGGCCGACCGGGCGACTTCGATTTCTGGGTGTTGTCGCTGTCGTGGTCGCCGAGCTGGTGCGAGGCGACCGGCGCGGCGCGCGGCGATGCCCAATGCGCCCGCCCCTTCGCCTTCGTGGTGCACGGCCTGTGGCCGCAGTGGCAGCGCGGCTTCCCCTCCGACTGCCCGACCGGCGAGCCAGGGCCGAGCCGCGCCGACGTCGACGGCGTGCTCGACGTCATGCCCAGCCCCGGCCTCGTCCGCCACGAATGGCGCACCCACGGCACCTGCTCGGGGCTTTCCGCCCGAACCTATTTCTCGGTGATCCGCAAGCTCTCCGAGAAAATCCGCATCCCCGACGAGTACAAGGCGCCGGATCGCCCCCGTCTCGTCGACACGCGCGGCGTCGAAACCGCCTTCATGGCCACCAACAAGGGCCTCGACGCCGACGAGATCTCGATCTTCTGTTCCGATCGCCGGCTGCAGGAAGTGCGGGTCTGCCTGAAGAAGGACCTCTCCGCCTTCGCAAAGTGCCCAGAGGTCGAGCGTCGCGACTGTCGCTCCGCGAAGGTCTACATGCCCGCCGTCCGCTGAAGGAGCGCCTCGTCCCGATGATCCCGCTGCGCGCCGCCGCGATCGCCGCCCCCCTCCTCGCCGGGCTCGCC
>JAAYVT010000045.1 GCA_012517025.1 Phyllobacteriaceae bacterium
ACCGGCGGCGGCGGCGAGGAGGCCGGCGAGGATCAGCGCCGACGGCAGCAGGGCGACGAGCATCCGGCCGGGGCGCGGCGGCGGACCGATCGGCCGACGCGCCGCCAGCCGCGGGGCCGGGGTGAAGCGCGGTGCGACGACGGCGAAGAGGAAGACCGCCACGGTCCCCCCGGCGAGCGCGGCGAGGAGCGCGCCGGCCGCCCCGCCGGGGAAGTCGACGGCCGCGACGAGGCGATGGCGCAGCCATTCGCCGAAGCGATCGCCCGGCGACACGGCGCCGACGAGGCGGGCGAGCGAGAAGTCGTCGAGCAGGCGGGCGAACACCACGACGGCGGCGAGGGCGAGGGCCGGCGTCAACACCGGCAGGGCGACCCGGCGCAGCATGGCGGCGGTGGAGAAGCCGAGATCGCGCGCGGCCTCGACCTCGCGCGGATCGATGCGCCGCGTCGCCGTCCAGATCAGGGCGATCGCGAAGGGTGCCCCGGCGAGGATCTCGGCGACGACCAGGAGTTCCGGCGAGGGGCCGAGGCCGAGGCTCGCGGCGAGCCGGGTCGCCGCCTCGGCGAGGAGCGGCGGCGGAAGCCCGAGCGGCGCCAGCGCCAGCGTCAGGGCGACGCGGCGGGGGCGCTCGGCGAGCCGCGCCAGGGCGATGCAGACGACCAGCGCGAAGGCGAGGGCGGCGGCGGTCTCGGCGATCCGCAGGGCGACGTCGCGGCCGATCGCCGGCCAGGTCGGGAGGAGGGCGGTCCAGGCGTCGACGCCGCGGCTGCGCCGAGGCGGGTCCGTCGTCGCCTCGAGCGCCGCGATCTTCGCGCCGACGACGCGGATCTCGGTGTCGAGCGCGAAGCGGGCGTCGCCGCGCTGGGCTCGTTCCCAATCGTGCTTCAACCGGCGGGCATCGGCGAGGAGATCGAGCAGCCGGCGGGTCACTTCCGGGTCGGTGGTGATCCAGGTCTCGGTCGAGCGCAACGCCGGGGCGGCGAGGAGCAGCGCGCCGAGGAGGGCGCCGACGATCAGCGCGAGGCGCGTGGCGAGAGGCCCGAGCCGGCGGCGTCCGCTCACGGCGTGCCCTCCGTGCGAGGGTGGATCCAGACGTCCTCGGCGGCGATCGACAGCCGGGTGCGACCGGCGAAGAGGTGACGGCGCGAGCCGCGATCGGAGCGGACGACGACGATTTCCTCGCCGGCGGCGGCGAAGCGCAGGCGCACCGTCGCGCCGGTGAGCCGCCGGTCGAGGAAGTCGGCCTCGAAGCGATTGGCGATGTCCGGCGCGGCGGGGTCGACCGGGCCGAGGTCGACGTGTTCGGGGCGGAAGCCGGCGGTGACCGGGGCGCCGATCGCGAGGGGACCGAAGATCGTCCCGACGATCTCGCCGATCGGGGTGGCGACGCGGCCGCGGTCGCCGTCGCGGTGGAGGAGGCGGCCGGCGACGAGGTCGACCTCGCCAGTCAGTCGGGCCGCGGCGGCGGAGACCGGGCTCGACCAGACGCGGTCGGGAGTGTCGATCTGGATCAGCCGGCCGGCCTCGAACAGGGCGACGCGATCGGCGTCGGCGAGGGCCTCGCCGGGGTCGTCGCAGCGCTCGACCACGGTCGGGGCGTGCTCGCGCCGCATCGTCGCCAGAGCCTCGCGCAGCGCCGGTCGCTCGGCCACCGGGACGCCGAGGAAGGGACGGTCGAGGAGGAGCACCAGCGGCTCGCCGGCGAAGGCGCGCACCAGCGCGACCCGCACCGCCTCGGCGGGCGCGAGGTCGGCGGGGTGGAGGGCGGCGAGGGCGGCGAGACCGTGGCGATCGAGCCGGGCGAGGGCGTGGCGGCGGCGTTCGACCGGGCGGAGGGCGGGGTCGGGCAGCGCGAAGGCGATGTTGTCGAGCACCGTGGCGGCGGCGAACAGGCCGAGGCCGGTCGCCAACCAGCGGCTCGGACGGTCGCCGGGCGGGCGATCGGTCAGATCGCGGCCGGAAAAGATCACCCGCCCGATGTCGGGCCGCGAGAAGCCGGCGGCGATCAGCATCACGGTCAGGGCGGCGCCGTCGCCGCGCTCGACGAGCGCGACGTGCTCGCCGGGTTCGGCGCCGAGATCGGTGGGGGCGAGCGGCGGCAGATCGGCCGACCGAAGGGAGACGCCCTTCAGATCGAGAGCGGGTTCGCGCATGAGTTTGGTCCCGTGGAGCCGGGCGGAGGCTAGACGCAGCCGTCGCGTCCGACAACCGTCGCGCCGTCGGTCGTCCCCTTTTCGCGTCGCGGCGCTTTCGTCTCCACCCCGCTTCCGATACGAACGTCCGAGAGACGGAGCCGGCGCGAGGGAAGGAAGACGGAATGACCGAGACGCGATCCGCCGCGATCGCCCCGTCGCGGGCGCGGCGCGCCATGGTGTTCGCGCTCGTCGTGGTTTTTCTCGACGTCGCCGGCTTCGGGCTGATCATTCCGGTGATGCCGCCGCTGATCGAGGAGATCGGCGGGGTCGGCCTCGACGCGGCGGCGCGGGTCGGCGGATGGCTGTTCGCGGTGTTCAGTCTGGCGCAGTTCGTCTGCGCGCCGCTGGTCGGCACGCTCTCCGACAGGTACGGGCGGCGACCGCTGTTGCTGCTGGCGGTGGCGGGGCTGGCGGTCGACTACGTCGTCCACGCGCTGGCGCCGTCGCTGGTGTGGCTGTTCGCCGGTCGCTTCTTCGCCGGGGTGTGCGGCTCGTCCTTCGTCATCGCCAACGCCTGTCTCGCCGACGTCACCGCGCCGGAGCGGCGGGCCCGCGCCTTCGGGTTGATGTCGGCGGCGTTCGGGCTCGGCTTCGTGCTCGGACCGGCGATCGGCGGGCTGCTCGGCGCCTTCGGCACGCGGGTGCCGTTCTGGTGCGCGGCCGGGCTCGCCGGCGCCAACTTCCTGTTCGGCCTCGTCGCTCTGCAGGAGACGCTGGCGCCGGCGGCGCGGCGCGGATTCCGCTGGCGGGAGGCCAATCCGCTCGGGGCGCTCGCGGTGTTCCGCCGCTTTCCCGGCGTGTTGCCGAACGCGGCGGTGCTCGCCGCCTATTTCTTCGCGACCGCGATCTATCCGGCGATCTGGCCGTTCTGGGGCATCGCCGCCTTCGGCTGGTCGGGCGAGACGGTGGGGCTGACGCTGGCGATCTCGGGGCTCGCCACGGCGCTGGTGCAGGGGCTCGCCGCCGGGCCGGCGGTGGCGCGGCTCGGCGAGCGGCGGCTGGCGGTGGTGGGGCTCGCGGTCGGGGCGGCCTCGCTGGTCGCGATCGGCACGGCGCCGACCACGGCGATCGTCCTCGCCGTGTTGATCGTCCAGGCGGGGGAGGGCTTCGTCCATCCGATGCTCTCGGCGCTGATGTCCAAGGCGGTGCCGGAGGACGCGCAGGGGGCGCTGCAGGGCGGCGTCTCGGCGGGGATGAATCTGGCGATGCTGGTCGGCACGATCTTCTTCGCCCAAGTGTTCGGCTGGTTCGTGTCGCCGGCGGCGCCGGTGCGCAGTCCGAACGTCGCCTTCTTCGTGGCGGCGGCGGCGATGGGGCTGGCGCTGCTGGCGTTCCTGCGGACCGGCGGCGGGCGGCGCGCCGGCGGTGGGACCACCGAGGGTCGCCGCGCC
This sequence comes from Phyllobacteriaceae bacterium, assembly GCA_012517025.1. GTDB lineage: Bacteria > Pseudomonadota > Alphaproteobacteria > Rhizobiales > Ancalomicrobiaceae > Pinisolibacter. The sequence continues at coordinate 3,587 of JAAYVT010000045.1, forward strand.
GACCTGCCCTAGCGGTTTGCGAG
>JAAYVT010000559.1 GCA_012517025.1 Phyllobacteriaceae bacterium
GCGGCGGCGGCCGAGCCGTTCGAGAACCTCGTCGACGTAGCCGTGGAGCGCGCCCGACGGCGACACCAGGACGTGGTCGAGGGTGCAATAGGCGTCGAGATCGAACGGGGCCTCGTCGCGCGGTCGGTCCTTGCGCCGGATCGCGACGAAATCCTCGCGCCGCAGCGTCACCACCCGCGCGCCGGGCGGCACCACCCGTTCCGAGACGATCGAGAGATCGACCTCGCCGCGTTCGAGATCGCCTGCGAGGCCGCCGGCGCGGGGCTGGACGAAGGTGAGGCGGAGGTTCGGCGCGGCGGCGGCGACCGCCTCGGCGAGCGCCGGGCCGAGCGAGACGACGGCGTTGTCGCCGGCGGCGATCACGAAGCGGCGGTCGCGGCGGGCCGGATCGAAGGCCTCGGGCGGACGGACCGCCTCGGCGAGGCCGAGCAGCGCCCGCTTCAACGGCGCGCGCAGGGCGGCGGCGCGCGGGGTCGCGATCATGCCGCGGCCGTTCTCGGAGGGGACCAACAGCGGATCGGCGAAGAACCGGCGCAGGCGGACGAGGCGGGCGGACACGGCCGGTTGACCGAGACCGAGCCGGGCGGCGGCACGGGTGACGTTGGCTTCGTCGAGCAGCACGTCGAGGGCGACCAGGAGGTCGAGGTCGATGCCGTCGAAATCGATCATGTCGATATCACTCATGTTTTAGATCGATTTCAAAAATACCTGCGGATCGGGCACATCGGAAGGCCGTCCTCGATCGGAGTTCGCCGATGCGCTCGTCTTCCCGTCCCATGCTGCTTCTGCTCGCCGCCGCCTACTTCGTGATGGGCACCGGTTCCCTCGCCATGGTCGGCACGCTGCCCGACGTCGCCGCGACGCTCGGCCTGTCGCGCGGTGCCGTCGCCTGGATCTACGCCGCCTATTCGATCGCCTTCGCAGTCGGGGCCCCGCTGCTGCAGACCGCGATCGGCGATCGGCCGCGACGGTTCGTGCTGATCGGTGGTCTCGTCGGGTTGGCTGTCGGTTCGCTCGCCACGGCGGTCGCGGTCGACGCGCCGACGCTGGTGGCGGCGCGTCTCGTGACGGCGATCGGATCGGCGGCGATCGGGCCGGTCGCCTCGGCGCTGGGGTCGAGCCTGGTGCCGCGCGCCGAACAGGGGCGGGCGTTGGCGGTGATCTTCTCCGGCATCGCCATCGCCTCGGTGGTCGGCGTGCCGCTGACCACGGTGATCGCCGGGGCGGTCGGCTGGCGGCTCGCCTTCGTGGTGATCGCGGTGGCGAGCCTGACGGTCGCCGGGCTGGTCGGCTTCGGGCTCGACGATCGGTCGCGGGGCGAGCGGATGCATCCGCTGGCGGCGCTGCGGCTCGCCGCCCATCCGGCGATCGCCGCCGGGCTCGGCGTGATGCTCGGCGAGATGGCGGCGCTGTTCGCCTCCTACACGATGATCGTGCCGTTGCTCACCGACCGGTTCGGGCTGACGCCGGCGGCGGTGACGGCGGCGCTGATGCTGTTCGGCGTCGCCGGGGTCGGCGGCAACGTGCTGGCGCGGCACTTGGCCGGGCGGTGGTCGGCGGAACGCTCGATCGCGGTCGGGCTCGGGCTCTTCGTCGTCGCCTCGCTGTTGCTGCTGCTCGGGCCGGCGGTGTTCGCCACGGCGGTGACGGTGCTGTTCGCCTGGGCGATCGGCAACGACGTCTTCATGCCGGCGCAGCAGCGGCGGATGGTGGAGTTGGCGCCCGAAGCGCGCGGCATGGCGCTGGCGCTCAACGCCTCGGCGATCTACCTCGGCTCGTCGCTCGGCTCGGCGATCGCCGGCGTGCTCGACCGCCACTTCGGGCTCCTCGCCCTGCCGGTCGGGACGATCGGGTTGGCGGCCGTCGCCTTCGCCGCGCTGGCGGCGTCGATGCGGGCGGCGCGGCGCGGAAACGAAAACGGCGCCGCCGAGGCGACGCCGTGATCGATGTCGAAGGACGTGGTCGTCCGCCTCAGTGGCGGAAGTGGCGCATGCCGGTGGTCACCATGGCGATGCCGGCGGCGTCCGCCGCGTCGAAGACTTCCTTGTCGCGCATCGAACCGCCCGGCTGGATGACGGCGGTGGCGCCCGCCTCGATCACCACCTCGAGCCCGTCGGCGAAGGGGAAGAAGGCGTCGGAGGCGGCGACCGACCCGACGGTCAGCGGCTCGCTCTCGCCGGCGATCTTGGCCGCGTCGGCGGCCTTGCGGGCGGCGATGCGGGCGCTGTCGACCCGGCTCATCTGGCCGGCGCCGATGCCGACGGTGGCCAGCCCCTTGGCGTAGACGATGGTGTTCGACTTGACGTGCTTGCAGACCCGGAAGGCGAAGGCGAGGTCGGCGAGCTCGGCCGCGGTCGGGGCGCGCTTGGTCACGGTCTTCAGCTCCAGCGCGTCGACCGAACCGTTGTCGCGGGACTGCACCAGCAGGCCGCCGGCCACAGTCTTGGCGGTGAGACCGTCGGCGGTCGGCACCGGCAGGGAGCCGGCGAGCAGCAGGCGCAGGTTCTTCTTGGTCGCGACGATCGCCTTGGCTTCTTCCGTCGCGTCGGGGACGATGATCACCTCGGTGAAGATCTCGACGATCAACTTGGCCGCCTCGGCGTCGAGGGTGCGGTTGAAGGCGATGATGCCGCCGAAGGCGGAGACCGGATCGCAGCGCAGCGCCTTGGCATAGGCCTCGGCGAGGGTCGCGCCCTCGGCGACGCCGCAGGGATTTGCGTGCTTGATGATCGCGCAAGCGGCGGTGCGGGCCGGGTCGAACTCGGCGACCAGCTCGTAGGCCGCGTCGGTGTCGTTGATGTTGTTGTAGGAGAGCTGCTTGCCCTGCACCTGGACGGCGGTGGCGACCCCCGGACGGGCCACCGGCGAGCGATAGAAGGCGGCCTTCTGGTGCGGGTTCTCGCCGTAGCGCATGACTTCGGCGAGGGTGCCGCCGAAGGCGCGGTACTTCGGTGCGTCCTCGCCGAGCGCCTCGGCCATCCAGTTGGAGATGGCGGCGTCGTAGGTGGCGGTGCGGCCGAAGGCCTCGAGCGCCAAGCCCTTGCGCAGCTCCAACGTGGTGGCGCCGTCGTTGGTCTCGAGGCTCGCCAGCACCACGGCGTAGCGGGAAGGATCGACCACCACGGCGACGTGGGCGTGGTTCTTGGCGGCGGCGCGGATCATCGCCGGGCCGCCGATGTCGATGTTCTCGATCGCGGTCGCCCAGTCGGCGCCCTTCGCCACCGTCGCCTCGAACGGGTAGAGGTTGACGACCAGCAGGTCGATGCCGGCGATGCCGTGGGCTTCCATCGCGGCGACATGGTCGGGGTCGTTGCGCACGCCGAGCAGGCCGCCGTGGACCTTCGGATGCAGCGTCTTGACGCGGCCGTCCATGATCTCGGGGAAGCCGGTCACCTCGGAGACGTCCTTCACCGGCAGTCCGGCGTCGGCGATCGCCTTGGCGGTACCGCCGGTGGAGAGCAGCTCGACGCCACGGGCGGCGAGCGCCCGGGCGAAGTCGATCAGTCCGGTCTTGTCGGACACGGAGAGGAGCGCGCGCTTCAGCGGCACGCGGTCGGGCGGGGTGATGTTCTTGACGGTGATCGACATGGGGGAGACGTCGCGCCTTCGGCCGAGCCGGTGCGAAAAACGGATCGGCGACGGCACGAACGGCGGCTCAGCCCGTTCGGCCCGTCTCGTCTGTGCGATCCGGAAGTCTTCGGTCGCGCCGATAGCACGAATCGACGCCCGCGCAAACCCGCCGAAGGGCGAGGTCGGGCGGTTTCGTCGGGGTCAGCGGCGCGGAACCAGCGAGCGGGTGGTGTGGACGAAGGTCCAGGCGATCTCGCGCGGACCGTCGGCGGGAACCGTCAGGGTGATCTGCTCGGCGCGGCGCAGGCCGTGCGCCTCGGCGAGATGGACCGACGGCTCGATCTCCGGGACGACGTCGGCGGAGACGAAGTCCCAGGCCTCGCCGTTGGTGGCGGTGAGGCGGACGGCGTCGGAGACGATCTCGACGACGAGGCTCGGGTGGAGATGGAAGCGCACCACGTAGGGCACGGCGACGGCACCGTCGGCCGCCGGCACCACCCGATCGACGCCGTCGAGCCGGTCGCCGTCGGCGGTGAGGCGCAGGGGGCGCTCGTGCAGGACGCCGTAGCCGCGCCGATAGCCGTCGTGGCGGGCGGCGACGGTGATCTCGGTGCCCTCCTCCTCGTGCTCCTGCTCGCGGCGGTCGACGTCGACGGTGTGCGGGCCGGGCAGGACGACTTGGCCGGCGAGGCGGGCGACGAGGCCCTTTTCGACGATCCGGGCGGAGGAGTGGTCGTCGACCACCAGGGCCGAATGGGCGGCGGTGGTGCGGGCGAGGCGGCGCCATTCGCCGATCGGGCGGAACGGCGCGCCGCAATTGACGACGAAACGGGAGTGGCCGGACGACATCTCGAAGGCGAGGGTGCCGGCGTGGGCGGTCTGGGCGACCTCGGCGGGGGGCGGCGGGCCGCAGTCCATCAGCACCACCGTGCCGCTCGCCTCCAGGCGCTGATAGCCGGAATGCGGGGCGTTGCCGTGCGGCCGGCTCTTGGCCTCGTCGTAGGCGAAGACGGTGGCGATGAGGTCGGTCGGGCTCGCCGAGGCGCCGTTGAAGAGGGCCAAGGCGCCGTCGTCGTGGCGGAAGAAGCGCACCATCGGCATCATCCGGTCGATGGCGTTCATCATCGTCTGCGACACCGGCAGGCCGCGCGCCGCCAGCACCTGCAGGATCGGCAGGAGGTCGACCAGGATGTCGACCACCGACGCCGGATTGCGGCCGACGTGACCGCCGTCGGGCAGGATCTGGCGCTCCAGCTCCTCGTCGAGGCGATGGGCGGCGGACTTCACCCAGCGGCGGAAGCTCTCCACCGTGACGGCGCAGGCGAGGATGGCGATCGCCACCTTGAGGCGCGGCAGTCCGGCCGGCTCCTCGCCGCGACGGGTGCGCAGATGGCGGAAGTGGCGGGTCAGTCCGGCCAGGAAGCGGTGATAGAGGCCGGGATCGGCATCGGCGAGGATCATCGGCGCCTGGGTCAGCCAGGCGAGCAGGCGGCGGGCGGCGACGTCCGGTTCCCAGGCGATCGGGTCGTGGTCGGCGATGCGCAGCCAGTCGTCGACCAGTGCACGGGCGTTGCCGCGCGCCACCGCGCTGTCGGCGGCGCGCAGGTGGCGCAACCAGCCGAAGCCGTGCAGCACCCGCGCCCATTCCGGGCCGGGCGGCAGCACCTCGAAGGGCGAGCGGCCGCGACATTCGACGATCTGGCCGGAAAAGGCGAAGACGCCGGCGTAGATGTCGTCGGCGACGGTCGGATCGGCGGTGCGCAGGTCCTGCGGCGCGACGGTCAGGCGATCGGGTCGTGGTCGGCGATGCGCAGCCAGTCGTCGACCAGGGCACGGGCGTTGCCGCGCGCCACCGCGCTGTCGGCGGCGCGCAGGTGACGCAACCAACCGAAGCCGTGCAGCACCCGCGCCCATTCCGGGCC
>JAAYVT010000560.1 GCA_012517025.1 Phyllobacteriaceae bacterium
ATGGTCGTCGATCCTGCGCGCGGTGTCCGCCCAGACCTCGTATCACTGGGTCTACCGGCAGAGCCTGAAGCCGTGGCTGGTCGCCGACCTGATGATCCTCAATTCGCAGATGCCGCGTTCGCTCGCCGCCTGTTACGAGAGCCTGACGCGCAATCTCGACCTGATCGCCCAGCACTACGGGCGGCAGGGCGCCTCGCAACGCGCCGCGCGCTCGACTTTCCTGCGCCTGCAGAGTACCGACATCGACGCGATCATCGCCGCCGGCCTGCACGAGTTCCTGTCCGGCTTCGTGGCGGAGAACACCCGGCTGGGCGCGTTGATCGCGGAACAATATCTGGTCTGATCCCATGCGCCTCGCCATCACCCATGAGACCGTCTATCGCTTCGAAACTCCGGCGCTCCGAGCGATCCAGACCTTGCGGCTGACGCCGCGCACCACCGAAAATCAGTTCGTCGACACCTGGCGCATCGACGTGTCGCAGGACTGTCGGCTGACGGCGGTCGAGGACGCCTTCGGCAACCTCACCCACACCTTCTCGATCGACGGTCCGATCGACGAGCTGACCATCGCCGCCACTGGCGAGGTGGTGACCGAGGACACCGCCGGGGTGCTCCACTTCACCCGCGAGCGGCTGCCGCTCGCCGCCTTCCTGCGCGACACCGCGGCGACCGCGATCGAGGCGGAGGTCCGCGCCTTCGCCGAAGCGATCGCCGAGGAGGCCGGCGGCGATCGCCTGACCACCCTGCACCGGATGATGCAGCGGATCGCGGAGACGGTCACCGTCGCCGAGGACGCGGCGCCGGCCAAGCCGCGCGAAGTGCTCGCCGGCGGCCGAGCGACCACGGACGACACCGTCCACTTGTTCCTCGCCGCCGTCCGCAGCCTCGACGTGCCCGCCCGCTTCGTCACCGGCTGGCGCCACGATCCGAAATGCGCGGTTCATCCCGACGGTTGTCGCTGGATGGAGGCCTGGCTCGGCGCCGATCTCGGCTGGGTCGCCTTCGACGCCATCGAGGACTGTTGCCCGACCGACCGCTGGGTGCGGTTGGCGGTCGGCCTCGACGCTCTCGACACCTCGGCGATTCGCGGCGTGCGCACCCACTTCGGCGCCGAGACGGTGACGACCCGCGTCGAGGTCCGCGAACTCTCCTCCGCCTGATCGGTCGGTCGCGTCGCGAAATGCCGCGTCGCGGTCGGTTGCGCGGCGCGACGCGCTTTCCTATGGTCACGCCGCCGAACCCGCACCCTCCGGTGCGACCGGCGAGTACACCGTCGTGAGGACGATGCGATGACCTATTGCGTGGGAATTCTGGTCCGTCAGGGCCTGGTGATGATCGCCGACACTCGTACCAACGCCGGCCTCGACAACATCGCCACCTTCCGCAAGCTCAACGTCTTCGAACGTCCCGACGACCGCATCGTGACGATCGCGACCGCCGGCAATCTGGCGATCTCGCAGTCGGTGATCTCCCTCCTCACCGAGGGGCTGGAGAATCAGGAGACCGGCGAGGCCGACACGATCTGGAATCAGACCTCGATGTTCCGCTGCGCCCAGCTCGTCGGCCGCGCCATCCGCGAGGTGTGGCGCCTCGACGGGCAGATGATGGAGCAGAAGAATCTCGGCTTCGACGTCACCATGTTGCTCGGGGGCCAGATCAAGGGCGGGCGCCTGCGCCTGTTCATGATCTACGCGGCCGGCAACTTCATCGAGGCGACCGCCGACACGCCCTATCTGCAGATCGGCGAACACAAATACGGCAAGCCCATCCTCGATCGCGCCGTCAATTTCGAATACGACCTGCAGGACGCGCTGAAGCTCGGGCTGATCTCGATGGATTCGACGATGCGCTCGAACCTCGGCGTCGGCATGCCGATCGACCTGGCGGTGATCGAGCGGGACGCCATCCACGCCCAGCTCAACCATCGCATCGAGGCCGGCGAGCCCTATTTCCACGACCTGCGCGAACGCTGGTCGGCGGCGCTGCGCAAGGCCCATCAGGACATCCCGCGTCCGCCCTACGACGTGACCGGCCGCTGAGGCGGCCGGCGCCGAACCGCGCTCACCGCAGCAGCGGCGCGCCGATCGCCTTCTCCGTACGATCGAGCAGATCCACCACCTCGGCGAAGCTCAACACGGCGCCGGCGTAATCCACCACCTCGAAGCGTCCCTGCCGCAGGTCCTCGGCGATCGCCATGATCTGCGGCGGCAGGTAGGCGGTGCGGTTCGCATCGAGATGCGTCTGGATGATCAGATCGAAGACGGCGACGTGGATCTGCTCCTTCCACGAGACGTCCGGCGGCTTCAGCCGATAGACGGCGTGGCGGAAGGCCGGTGGGCGCGGCATGTCGCGACCGGCGATCAGGCGATAGAGCGGCATCCGCTCGGAGACGACGAAGCCCTTCAGCGAATCGTGCGGATCGTCGATGCCGGCGGTGATCGGCGTCGGCGCGTTCAACGGCAGCTCGGGGGCGAGCCGTCGCGCCCGTTCGATCATCCAGGTGAGGGCGACGTCGGCGATCGAGGCCCGACCGGTGTCGCGGCGCCGATAGCCGCCGCCGACGTCGGAATGGACGCCGGGGAACCACACCTGCTCGACCGGCCGGGGCTTCAAATTGTCCGGCCGGGCGAACAACGCCGGCACGAACGGGCCGCGATGCTCGTCGAGCGCCACCGCGTGCAGGGCGACGTCGATCGCGCTGCCGATCTTGGTGTCGTGGAACTGGTCGAGGGTGCCGGCCCAGTTGCCGAATTCCCCGGTCGGGATGCCGAGCGAGCCGACCGTGTCGAAGACGCCGAGCAAGCGGATCGTCACGTTCGGATGGCACAGCGCGGCGAGCGCCGCCCGATCCGCCGGCATCCGCTTCTTCGGCTCGGTGCGATAGTAACGCCAGGCGAAGCCGAGATTCTTGGCGTTGCAGTGCTCGGGGCGCAACAGCCCGCTCGCCGCGACGAAGCCGGCCAGACTGCGGGCGGTGAAGGCGCCGCGCGAAAAGCCGAAGACGAAGAGCGGATCGCCGCTCTCCCCCTCCCCCCGGCCGGGTTCGTAATGCTGGCTGAGATAGCGGTAGCCCTGCCGGACGTTTTCCGACAGGCCGAAGCCGAAGATCCCGCCGAGATACTTGTCGACCAGCCCGAGCGTCCCCACGCCGGGATCGTAGAACAGCCGCGGCGCGCCCATGCCCGACGGCGCGGCGGCACCGGTCGCCTCGATCACCGCCTCCTTCAGCTTGTGGATGTTGGTGTAGTCCTGCGAACGCGTCTCGCTGTTCCAGGTCCCGTCGAAGAACAGAACGATCGGTTTCATCGGCCCTCCGATCTTCGCGAGCTCCGCCTCTCGCGAAGATACAGAGTAGCACGGAATGGAAATTCTTCTATCACAAGTTGTGAAATGTCGGTGAGCCGGCTCAGTTGAGCCGGAACACCCCGTCGACGCGCTTCCATTCGGCGGCGGCGATCATCTTCTGATGCGCCACCTCGACCGAGTGGATCGGCCCGTCCAGTTCGCGGTCCCAGAAATCGAGAAACTCGACGAGCTTTGGGAACTTCGGCGCCACGTCGTAATCCTGCCAGAGGTAGCTCTGCAGCAGCAGCGGCCGATCCGGCATGCGATAGAGGATGTGCGCGGTGGTCAGAGAATAGCCTTCCAACTGACGGCGGAAGGCATCGTCGATACGCGGTTCCGGCATGGTGAGACCCTCCTCGAACGACGGGACGACGCGTGTCGTCACCCCGTCCTCATCCATGCAAACGCCGGACCGTTCACAATTGATTAACGACGATGACGAAGACTCGTCTGGCAGCCGGGAGGGACGAGTGCTGCGAATACTCGGAACGACCGGGTGAAACCGGTCGCGACGCGCGCTTTCGCCCGGCCGCGTGACGGCGGTCCGGGCCGGCGGTGTGCCGGACGCACGTCGTCGCGGGACGTGCGCTTGGCACTCCTTCACCGCGAGTGCCAATATTTTTGCGCACCCCCCTTGAACCTCGCGCGGACTTCCCCCAGATCATCGCCACCGGCTCCGTGCCCAGCTCTCCGGCAGATCGAGGTCATACCGTGAGCAGCGGCGGGGTCGTCCGGGAGCCCGTGAGGGTCCCTGCCACTCTCTGTCCCTCGATTGGAGGATGAGGTCCCATGAAGTTCCGACCGCTGCACGATCGGGTCGTCGTCAAGCGTATCGAAGCCGAGCAGAAGACCGCCGGCGGCATCATCATTCCGGACACCGTCAAGGAAAAGCCGCAGGAAGGCGAAGTCGTCGCCGTCGGCACGGGTGCCCGCGACGACAAGGGCGCGCTCGTCGCCCTCGAGGTCAAGGCCGGCGACAAGGTGCTGTTCGGCAAGTGGTCCGGCACCGAAGTCAAGATCGACGGCCAGGATCTGCTGATCATGAAGGAGAGCGACATCCTCGGCATCGTCGCCTGAACTGCGCGACCCCGGATCGCCCCCATACGCAACGTCGAATTTCGGAACGGAGTAGCTGCACATGGCTGCCAAGGACGTCAAGTTTTCCGTCGATGCGCGCGAGAAGATGCTGCGCGGCGTCGACATTCTCGCCAACGCGGTGAAGGTCACGCTCGGCCCGAAGGGCCGCAACGTCGTCATCGAGAAGTCCTACGGCGCGCCGCGCATCACCAAGGACGGTGTGACGGTCGCCAAGGAAGTCGAGCTCGAGGACAAGTTCGAGAACATGGGCGCCCAGATGGTGCGCGAAGTGGCCTCGAAGACCAACGATCTCGCCGGTGACGGCACCACCACCGCCACCGTGCTCGCCCAGGCGATCGTCAAGGAAGGCGCCAAGGCGGTCACCGCCGGCATGAACCCGATGGACCTGAAGCGCGGCATCGACCTCGCGGTCGCCGCTCTGGTCAAGGACCTGCAGGGCCGCGCCAAGAAGGTGACCTCGAACGAGGAGATCGCCCAGGTCGGCACCATCTCCGCCAACGGCGACACCGAGATCGGCTCCTTCCTCGCCCAGGCGATGCAGAAGGTCGGCAACGAGGGCGTGATCACGGTGGAAGAGGCGAAGTCGCTGACCACCGAGCTCGACGTCGTCGAGGGCATGCAGTTCGATCGCGGCTATCTCTCGCCCTACTTCGTGACCAACACGGAGAAGATGCGCGCCGAGCTCGAGGA
>JAAYVT010000561.1 GCA_012517025.1 Phyllobacteriaceae bacterium
ATCGGCGCAGCCATTCAGGGCGGCATTCTCGGCGGCGAAGTCAAGGACGTGCTCCTCCTCGATGTGACCCCGCTCTCGCTCGGCATCGAGACGCTGGGCGGCGTGTTCACCCGTTTGATCGACCGCAACACCACCATCCCGACCAAGAAGTCCCAGGTCTTCTCGACGGCGGAAGACGGCCAGACCGCGGTCACCATCAACGTGTTCCAGGGTGAACGCGAGATGGCGGCCGACAACAAGAGCCTCGGCCGCTTCGACCTGACCGGCATCCCGCCGGCGCCGCGCGGCGTGCCGCAGATCGAGGTGACCTTCGACATCGACGCCAACGGCATCGTCCAGGTCTCGGCCAAGGACAAGGGCACCGGCAAGGAGCAGCAGATCCGCATCCAGGCCTCCGGTGGTCTGTCGGACGCCGACATCGAGAAGATGGTCAAGGACGCCGAGGCGAACGCTGCGGAAGACAAGAAGCGCAAGGAACTGGTGGAAACCAAGAACCACGCCGAAGGCCTCGCCCATTCCGCCGAGAAGGCGCTCAAGGACTACGGCGACAAGGTCTCCGCCGCCGACAAGTCGGTGATCGAGGCGGCCGTCGCCGAGACCCGCAAGGCGCTCGAGGGCGAGGACGTCGAGGCCATCAAGGCGGCGGCGAACAAGCTCGCCGAAGCCCAGATGAAGCTCGGCGAGGCGATGTACGCCGCCGGCCAGCAGGCCGAGGCGGGTGCCGCCGGCGGGCATGAAGAACCGAAGCGCGACGACGTGGTCGACGCCGACTTCGAGGAAGTCAAGGACGACAAGAAGCACTGATCGAGGTGCTTCTCCCCTCGTGAGACGCGTGGCGACCCGGTGTGAGGCTTCACGCCGGGTCGCGCCGCATCTCGGGTTCCAGCCCCGAGCCACCCGCCGAACACGGATCGACCATGGCCAAGCGCGATTATTACGAAGTCCTCGGTGTCTCCAAGACCGCCGACGAGAAGGAACTCAAGGTCGCGTTCCGCAAGCTGGCCATGCAGTTCCATCCCGACCGAAATCCCGGCGATCAGGACTCCGAGACCCGCTTCAAGGAGATCAACGAGGCCTACGACTGTCTGAAGGACGGCCAGAAGCGCGCCGCCTACGACCGCTACGGCCACGCCGCCTTCGAGAACGGCATGGGCGGTGCCGGCGCCGGCGGGTTCAACGGCGACTTCGCCCAGACCATGTCGGACATCTTCGAGAACTTCTTCGGTGGCGACTTCGGCGGCCGCTCCGGTCGCGGCTCCGGCCGCGAGCGCGGCGCCGACCTGCGCTACAACATGGAGATCAGCCTCGAGGAGGCCTATGCCGGCAAGCAGGTCGAGATCAAGGTGCCGACGACGGTCACCTGCGAGGCCTGTTCGGGCTCCGGCGCCAAAGCCGGCACCTCGGCCCAGACCTGCCGCACCTGCGGCGGCCACGGCCGGGTCCGCGCGGTGCAGGGCTTCTTCACCATCGAGCGCACCTGCCCGACCTGCCAAGGCCGCGGTCAGGTCATCCCCGACCCCTGCAAGGTCTGCGGCGGCTCCGGTCACAACTCGATGGAAAAGACGCTGGCGGTGAACATCCCCGCCGGCATCGAGGACGGCAACCGCATCCGTCTGGCCGGCGAAGGCGAGGCCGGCGGGCACGGCGGTCCGGCCGGCGACCTCTACATCTTCGTCTCGATCAAGCCGCACGCCTTCTTCCAACGCGACGGCGCCGACGTCTTCTGTCACGTGCCGATCTCGATGACCACCGCCGCCCTCGGCGGCATGATCGACGTGCCGACGCTGTCCGGCGAGACCGCCAAGGTGAAGATCCCGGAAGGCACCCAGTCCGGCAAGCGCATCCCGCTCAAGGGCCGGGGCATGCCGATTCTCAGGACCCGCGGCCACGGCGACCTCTACATCCAGGTCGGTGTCGAAACGCCGCAGCGCCTGACCAAGCGCCAGCGCGAGCTGCTCGAGGAGTTCGAGAAGGAGTGCTCCAAGGAGACCCATCCCGAGGCCGCCGGGTTCTTCGCCAAGATGAAGGGCTTTTTCGACAACCTCGGCGGTTGAGCCCGTCGCCGGTCGCCATCGCCGTCTCGACATAGTAACGTCACGTCGCCGACGCAGGGTCTCGCCACCCTGACCGCCCACCCTCCCCGGAGCCTTCCATGGGACAAGCGAAGAAGCGTTCCGCGACCGACGGATTCGGCCACAAGGTTCTCGACGAAGTTCGTTTTCTCAAGAACTGGATCGACAAACCGTTGATGACCGGCGCCGTGGCGCCCTCCTCGCCGCAGCTCGCCCGTCTCATGGCGTCCTACGTCGATCCCGAGCGCCCCGGCATGGTGGTGGAACTCGGCCCTGGCACAGGCGTCGTCACCCAGGCGCTGATCGAGCGCGGCATCGCGCCCGAGCGAATCGTCTCGATCGAGTACAATCGCGACTTCTGCGCCCTGCTGCGTCAGCGCTTTCCCCGCGTCCCCTTCGTCCATGGCGACGCCTACCGCATGGGTCAGGCGATCGCCGGTCACGTCGGCGAGGAGCGTCATCCGGTCGCGGCGGTGGTCTCCTCGCTGCCGCTGTTCACCCGGCCGCTGCCCGAGCGCACCCGTCTGCTCGACGAATCGTTCGCGCGGATGGAGCCGGGCGCGCCCTTCATCCAGTTCTCCTACGCCCTCGTCTCGCCGGTGCCGCACGGCGCCACCCGATTCGAGTTGGAGCGCTCGGGCTGGGTGGTGCGCAACCTGCCGCCGGCGCGGGTGTGGATCTATCGCCGCCGCGGCTGACCGAGGGTCGCCGCGGTGCGGTAGACGGCTTGGAAAGCGCCCGTGCCGCGGGGTATGAACGGAACCGACATTCGTTCGGAGACGACCCCATGGCCTTTCTCGCGCCCCATCCCCGCGACCGCCTGATCCTCGGTCTCGACCTGCCGTCCGTGGACGAGGCGACCCGCGCCGTCGCCGAGACACGCGGCGCCGTCGGCGTCTACAAGATCGGTTATCGCCTGCTCTTCGCCGGCGGCCTCGCTCTCGTCGAGCGGCTGGTCGGCGAAGGCGAGAAGGTGTTCCTCGACGTCAAGCTGCTCGACATCGACAACACCGTCGCCGAGGGCATCGAATCGATCCTCGCCCTCGGCGTCGACTGGGTGACGCTGCACGCCTACCCGAAGGCGATGCGGGCGGCGGTGGCGGCTCGCGACGCGGCGGCGAACGAGCGCACCAAGCTGCTCGGCGTCACCGTGCTCACCTCGATGGACGACGCCGACCTCAAGGCCGCCGGTTACGGCGTCCGCGTCGGCGAACTCGTCGAGGCCCGCGCCCGCGACGCCGTCGCCGCCGGCATGGACGGCATCGTCTGCTCGGCAGCGGAAGCGGCGCGGCTGCGCGCCGCAGTCGGCCCCGGCCTCACCCTGGTGACCCCGGGGGTGCGCCCGGCCGGCGCGGCGAGCGGCGACCAGAAGCGGGTGTCGACGCCGGCGGCGGCGATCCGCGCAGGCGCCGATCTGCTGGTGGTGGCGCGCCCGATCCTCGCCGCCCCGAACCGCCGCGCCGCGGCGGAGGCGATCGTCGCCGAAATCGCCGAGGCATGCGAAAATCGCTGACGTCGATTCGTCATGTATTCACGAAGCGCCGCACAATGAAAATTGTGCGGCGCATTTGTTTCACCGCCGAAGTATCTTTCTGAGTCTTAAGTAGCTATACGAAGGGCGGGCTATCGCCAAAGATTGCCGAAAGGCAAATTTCCGTCATGGCGGCTCGCGATCCGGAGCGAGTCTGCTCGTGACGCGGGGGGAATCCGGCGCAAGACGTGAAGGTTCGCTGGGGCGAGCGTGTTCATCTGCGGGTGAGCGTGTTCGAGCGGGTCTTCGTCGCGCCGGCAGACCCCATACAAGAATCAAGGGAGGTAATCCACGTGAGTAGCGACATCGCAAAGAAAGTGCGGGCGAACCCGAAGTTCGCCGAACTGGTTCGGACCCGCGACAGTCTGAGCCTCAAGCTGACGATCGCCACGCTCGTCCTCTATTACGGCTACATCCTTCTGATCGCCTTCGACCCGAAGTTCCTCGGCATGAAGATCGGCGCCGGCGTGATGACGCTCGGCATGCCGGTGGGCCTCGTCGTGATCATCCTCTCCTTCGTCATCGTGGGCATCTACGTGAAGAAGGCCAACGCCAACTTCGACCAGTTGACCCGCCAGATCGTCGAGGAGACCAAGTGATGTCGCGTCTGAAGACCTTCCTCGCGACCGCGGCCGTCGCCGCCGCCGCGCCGACCGTCGCCCTCGCCGACGCCGTCTCCGGCCAGCTCCAGCAGCAGCCGACCAACTGGACGGCGATCGGCATGTTCGTCGCCTTCGTCGTCATGACGCTCGGCATCACCTATTGGGCGGCCAAGCAGAGCCGTTCGGCGGCGCAGTTCTACACCGCCGGCGGCGGCATCACCGGCTTCCAGAACGGCCTCGCCATCGCCGGCGACTACATGTCGGCGGCCTCGTTCCTCGGCATCTCCGGCCTGGTCTACATGTCGGGCTACGACGGTCTGATCTACTCGGTCGGCTTCCTGGTCGGCTGGCCGATCGTGACCTTCATGATCGCCGAGCCGCTGCGCAACCTCGGCAAGTTCACCTTCGCCGACGTCGCCTCGTTCCGCTTCGCCCAGACCCCGATCCGCGTGCTCGCCGCCTGCGGCACGCTGGTCGTCGTCGCCTTCTATCTGATCGCCCAGATGGTCGGTGCCGGTCAGCTGATCAAGGTGCTGTTCGGCCTGCCCTACGACTACGCCGTCGTCGTCGTCGGCATCCTGATGATCGTCTACGTCACCTTCGGCGGCATGGTCGCCACCACCTGGGTGCAGATCATCAAGGCGGTGCTGCTGCTCGCCGGTGCCACCTTCATGGCGCTGATGGTGCTCGCCCACTACGGCTTCTCGCCGGAGGCCCTGTTCGCCAAGGCGGTCGAAGTCCATCCCAAGCACGACGCCATCATGGCGCCCGGCACCTTCGTCAGCGATCCGGTCTCGGCGGTCTCGCTCGGCCTCGCCCTGATGTTCGGCACCGCCGGCCTGCCGCACATCCTGATGCGCTTCTTCACCGTCAAGGACGCCCAGGCGGCCCGCAAGTCGGTGTTCTACGCCACCGGCTTCATCGGCTACTTCTACATCCTGACCTTCATCATCGGCTTCGGCGCGATCGTGCTGGTCTCCACCAACCCCGACTTCCTGACCGACGCCACCAAGGGCCTCGCCGCCATCCGCGGTGGTTCCAACATGGCGGCGATCCATCTCGCCGACGCCGTCGGTGGCAACCTCTTCCTCGGCTTCATCTCCGCGGTCGCCTTCGCCACCATTCTGGCGGTCGTCTCCGGCCTGACCCTGTCGGGCGCCTCGGCGATCTCGCACGACCTCTACGCCACCGTCGTCAAGGGCGGCAAGGCCAACGAGGCCGACGAGATCCGGGTCTCCAAGATCGCCACCGTCGTCCTCGGCATCGTCGCCATCGGCCTCGGCATCGCCTTCGAGAAGCAGAACGTCGCCTTCATGGTCGGCCTCGCCTTCGCCATCGCGGCCTCGGCGAACTTCCCGGTTCTGCTGATGTCGGTGAAGTGGAAGGGCTGCACCACCCGCGGCGCCGTCATCGGCGGCTTCCTCGGCCTGATCTCGGCCTCCGCCGGCGTCATCCTGTCGCCGTCGGTGTGGGAAGCGGTCATCGGCTTCGCCAAGGGCTCGGCCCCGATCCAGCTGTCCAACCCGGCGATCTTCTCGATGCCGATCGCCTTCATCGGCATCTGGATCTTCTCGCTGCTCGACGGCTCGGCTCGCGCCCAGGCCGACAAGGACGGCTTCGAGGATCAGTACATCCGCTCGGAGACCGGCATCGGTGCCGCCGGCGCCTCGGCCCACTGATCACTTCTCGACCGAGGCGGTTGCCGCCTCGGTCCCATCCTTCGAACGGCCGGGAGCTCGCGCGAGCCTCCGGCCGTTCGTCCCTCGATCCGACCCGGCACCGCCGGAGAGGATCCGTTCCGCGTCCCGCGTCCTCGGTGACCCATGCCCAGATCCTTCGACACGAAGAGCCCGCCCTTCGACCGCCTGAGCGAGGAGGAGGCGACCGAGCTCGTCGCCTCGCTCGACATCGGCTACTGGCGTCAGGGCGAGACCATTCTGCTGCGCGGCGCCCCGTCCGAGCACTATCACGTGGTGCTGAAGGGCGCGGTCGAGGAGCACGACGACGACGAGCACGTGGTCGCCGTCCTCGGACCGAAGGAGACCTTCGGCGCCCGCGCCGTGGTGCACGGCGGCGCCGGCGCCCGCTACGTCGCTTGCGAGGAGACGCTCACCTATCTGGTGCCACGCGACACCCTGCTGTCGCTGATCCACGCCAATCCCGGCTTCGCCGCCTTCTTCTATTCCGACCTCTCCCGCAAACTCGCCGAGGTCGCCAAGGGCGACGAGCGCCAGGGGCTCGAAGGCGTACTGCGCTCGCGCGTCTCCGAGGTGCGCTTCCGCCCCGCCGTGACGGTGGCGGCGACCGCCAGCCTCGAGGAGGCGGAGGCCCGCATGAGCGAGGCCGACGTCAACAGCCTGCTCGTCCGCGACGGCGCCCGCGTCGGCATCGTCACCCGCACCAACCTCGCCAAGGCGGTGATCGTCGCCAAACTGGCGCCCTCCGCCCCGGTCGGCGACTGCACCAGCTGGGCGCTGATCACCGTCGACGAGGACGAGTTCGTCTTCGACGCGTTGATCGTCATGACCCGCCACAACAAGCGCCGGCTGGTGGTGACGCGTGGCGAGGAGACCGTCGGCATCCTCGAGGACATCGACGTCCTCGGCCTGTTCGCCGGCAATTCGCAGCTGATCCCCGGCCGCATCGAGCGCGCCCGCTCGATCGAGGACCTCGCCGCCGCCGCCGCCGACATCCAGTCGCAGGTCGAGCGTCTGCACCGCCAGAGCGTCAAGGTGCGCGACATCGCCGCCGTCACCTCCGACCTCAACCGCCACCTCTTCCGCAAGCTCTTCGCCCTGGTCGCGCCGGAGTCGATCCGTACCGCCGGCTGCCTGATGGTGATGGGTTCGGAGGGGCGCGGCGAGCAGACCGTGCGCACCGATCAGGACAACGGCCTCCTCCTCGCCCATCCGGTGCCGGAGGCCGATCTCGTCGGCTTCCGCCGCGACTTCCAGGGCGCCCTCGCCTCCTTCGGCTTCCCGCCCTGTCCCGGCAACGTCATGGTCTCCAACCCGTTGTGGTCACAGACCGTCGACGACTTCGTCGCGCAACTGCGGCGCTGGGTGTTCACGCCGGATCACGACAGCCCGATGCATCTCGGCATCTTCTTCGACGCGGTCACCGTCGCCGGCGACGGCGAGCTGCTCGCCCGCGCCAAGCGCGAGTTCCTCGCCATGATGGCCGGCGAGACCGCGGCGATCGCCCATTTCGCCAAGGCGATCGACCAGTTCCCCGGCCCCGGCGGGGTGATCAGCTCGATTCTGGCCACCGTCGGCCGCGAGGAGCCGATCGACCTGAAGAAGTCCGGCACCTTCCCGATCGTCCACGGCATCCGCTCGCTCGCCATCGAAAAGGGCCTCGTCGAGACCTCGACCGTCGAGCGCATCCAGAAGATCGCCGAGAGCCACCTCTTCGACGAGGCCTTCGCCCGCGAGCTCTCCGAGGCCTTCGGCTACTTCGTCGAACTGCGCCTGCGCTCGCAGCTCCGGGCCCATCTCGCCGGCACCACCGAGGGCGAATCGCTGTTGCGTCCCTCCGATCTCACCACCCTCGACCGCGACCTCCTGCGCGACGCCCTGCGCGTGGTGAAGCGGTTCCGCGAGATCGTGCGCAACCACTTCAAGCTCGGCATGTTCTGAGAAGGGGGCGGGCGATGATGCGATGGCTGCGGCGCCGGCTCGATCTGGCGCGACTGAAGGATCCCCGCTGGCGTGCCCTGTTCGCCGAGGACCCCTCCGGCGAGGTGGTGACGCTCGACTGCGAGACCACCGGTTTCGACACCAAGCTCGACGACGTCATCTCGATCTCGGCGATCCGCATCGCCGGCAACCGCATCCTCACCTCGAAGGCGTTCAACGCCTATGTGCGGCCGGAAGCCGAGATGCGGGCCGAGGCGATCCGCGTCCACCAGCTGCGCGCCGTCGACGTGGCGAACGCCCGGCCGATGCGCGAGGTGCTGCCGGAGTTCCTGGAGTTCCTCGGCGGCCGGCCGTTGGTCGGCTACTGGATCGACTTCGACGCCGCCATGCTCGATCGGTCGGTCAAGGAGCTCTACGGGTTCAATCTGCCCAACCGCCGCATCGAGGTCTCCTCGCTCTATTACGAGCGCAAGTACGGCGACGCGCCGCAGGGCACCCAGATCGATCTCTCCTTCGCCGCCATCACCCGCGACCTCGGCCTGCGCACCCTCGCCCTGCACGACGCCTTCAACGACGCCCTGTCGGCGGGCGAGATGTACGTCCAGCTCGCCGACATGCAGGCGCGCGGGGTGCGAATCGCCCGCGAGCAGACCCACGACGCCACCGCCGGCATCACCGCCGGTTGACCTCCTCGAAAAATCGCGGGATTTCCACCCCGGCCCTTGCGCGGCGGAACGGGACAGGCGAAGGTCTTCCCCCCCGGTCGCCGCGACCAGACGCCAGAACGACCCCCCGGCGCCGCTTCGGCGGACGCCTCGGTCTCTCGAGACTTCGGAACACATCGATGAAAGTGACAGTCGAGCGGGCGCAACTCGTGAAGTCCCTGACCCACGTGCATCGGGTCGTGGAACGGCGCAACACCATACCGATTCTCTCCAACGTGTTGCTGCGCGCCGAGGGCGGCGAGCTGAAGCTCAAGGCGACCGACCTCGACATCGAGATCTCGGAGGCCATCCCCGCCGTGGTCGGCGAGCCCGGCGCCACCACCGTGCCGGCACATACCATCCACGACATCGTCCGCAAGCTGCCCGACGGCGCCCAGGTGGAGCTCTCCACCCGCCCGGACGGCGCCACCCTGGACATCCGCTCCGGCCGTTCGAAGTTCTCCCTGCAGATGCTGCCGGAGGGCGATTTCCCGGACCTCACCGCCGGCACCTTCAGCCATTCCTTCACCCTCGCCTCCGGCGACCTGAAGCGTCTGGTCGATCGCACCTGGTTCGCCATCTCCACCGAAGAGACGCGCTACTATCTCAACGGCATCTTCTTCCACGCGGTGGAGAACGCCGGTGAGCTGAAGTTCCGCGCCGTGGCGACCGACGGCCATCGCCTCGCCCGCGCCGAGATCGTCGCCCCGCACGGCGCCGAGGACATGCCCGGCGTGATCGTGCCGCGGAAGACCGTCGGCGAGATCCAGAAGCTCACCGACGACGGCGACGCCAAGGTGACGGTGGAACTGTCGGATTCGAAGATCCGCCTGACCTTCCGCGAGGCTCCCGCCGAGGGCGAGCCGGCGCCGGTCGGCATCGTGCTGACCTCGAAGCTGATCGACGGCACCTTCCCCGACTACGGCCGCGTCATCCCGCAGGGCAACGACAAGGTCATGCGGGTCGATCGCGGCGAGTTCGCCACCGCCGTCGACCGCGTCTCGACGATCTCCTCGGAGCGCGGCCGGGCGGTCAAGCTGACGGTCGGCGAGGGCAAGCTGGTCCTGACGGTGACCAACCCGGACAGCGGTTCGGCGACGGAAGAGCTGCCGGTCGAGTACGATCAGGAGACCCTCGACATCGGTTTCAACAGCCGCTACCTGCTCGACATCGCCTCGCAGCTCGAGACCGAGAACGCGGTGTTCCGCTTCTCCGATCCGGGCTCGCCCACCCTCATCTCCGACGACGACGGCGGCTCGGCCGCTCTCTATGTGCTGATGCCGATGCGGGTCTGAGGCCCCCTCCCCGCGCGTGACGATCGAACGGCCGGGAGCTCCGCTCACCGGCCGTTTTTCGTGGCTCCCGGCGGCCGTGGCGGCCGGTCCCGTCACACCTCCGCGAAGACCGCTCCGAGCCCTTCCATCAGCCCGCGGAAGCTCGGGAACGAGGTCGCGATCATCGCGGTGTCGTCGACCGAGACCGCCGCGTCGGCGGCCAGCCCAAGCACCAGGAAGCTCATCGCGATGCGGTGGTCGAGATGGGTGGCGACGGTGCCACCACCGATCCGCGCGCCGGCCTTGCGGCCGTCGACGACGAGGCTCGCCTCGCCCTCGACGCAACCGATGCCGTTCGCCTCGAGCCCGCGTGCCACGGCGGCGAGCCGGTCGCTCTCCTTGACCCGCAGCTCCTCGAGCCCCTCCATCACCGTCGGCCCCGCCGCGAAGGCGGCGGCGATCGCCAGGATCGGATATTCGTCGATCATCGCCGGCGCCCGCTCCGGCGGCACCACGACGCCCTTCAGGGCCGAATGGCGCACCCGCACGTCGCCGATGCGCTCGCCCCCCGACAGCCGCTCGTTTTCGATCGTCAGGTCGGCGCCCATCTCCAGCAG
>JAAYVT010000562.1 GCA_012517025.1 Phyllobacteriaceae bacterium
CACGTGATCGCCTCCACGCCGCGCTTCTCGGTGCGGTCCCGAGGGCAGTCACACGGCACGGGGCACCGAGGCACCATGAAGCAGGGCATCCATCCCGACTATCACACCATCAAGGTGGTGATGACGAACGGCACCGAGTACTTCACCCGCTCGACCTTCGGCAAGGAAGGCGACACGCTGAACCTCGACATCGATCCGTCGTCGCATCCGGCCTGGACCGGCGGCTCGCAGACGCTGCTCGACCGCGCCGGCCGCATCTCCAAGTTCAAGGACAAGTTCAAGGGCTTCGGTCTCTGATCGACCTCGGAACGCCGGTTCCTTTCGCGAGGGCCTCGGTCGCACGACCGGGGCCCTTCGTCGTTTCGGCCGCTTCGTCGTTTCGGGCGGGCACGGAGACGGCGACGGCCGGCGCGCGTGGCGGCCGGCCGTGGGAGGAGAGGCGACAACAAGGAGACGGTCAGCCGTCGCGGCCGAAGGCGTGGGCGAGCAGGCCGAGCTGATCGGCGACGGGATTGGGGGCGGGCTCGCGGGCGCGGTCCTCGAGGTCGGCGTAGATCGCCTCGTCGAGCTTGCGGATGCGCTCCTGCAGGCGGCGGGAGCGCTCGACGAGATCGCGCAAGGTGACGGGGACCTCGTCCCAGCCCGGGCCGTCGCGGTCGGCGGCGCGGTCCTCGATGCGCACCTTGGTCTTCTCGAGTCCGGCCTGTTCCTGCGTCATCTCACCTTCGTTGACGGCGCGTTGCAGCAGCAGCCACGAGGCGAGCTGCATCAGACGGGTGGTCAGACGCATCGATTCGGTGGCATAGATCAGCGAGGCGGCGCGCGACAGACCCCGGCTCTCGCTGCGGCCGGGGCCGTCGAGATAGGCGGCGGTCTCCTCGACCAACGCCATGCCCTCGCGAAAGAGGGTGCGGAAGGTCTCGGAGCCGGCGAAGCGGGCGGCGAAATCCACGGTTTCGCCGTCGGGCGCGTCGCGATCGGTCGGAACGTCTGGGTTCATCACCTTCTCCTCGCAAGACGGCGGGTCCTCGGACCGCCGGCGCATCGGCGGACGTAGCACTCGACGTGCCGATGTGATCACCGGCACTCGACTATCCCTCGGGAAATCGTCGGACAGGGTTAACGCCCGCGCCGGTCCCCGACGCCGCTCTCCGAGCCGCGTCGCGCCGATCCCGAGAAAATGAGAGCCGCCGTCGGGCGGCTCTCGCCGAAGTGGTCTTGGGAGGCAACGAGCCGAGTGGACACACCACTCGCGGTCCGGAGACCCGGACCCCTCCAGCTTCGAACGGAAAGCTTAATCGACGGTTAAAATGCGGCGCAGGTTCGGCGAAGTGACCCGTTTCGAGACAGTTCGATCGGATCCGAAGCGACTGGGGCGTGCCGTTCCGAGACCGCGGAAGGGGGGTGGCCGCGGCGGCTCGATTTTTTGCGCATCGCACAATCGCAGCCGCAAAAAAGTCACGAGGGCTTGCGATCTCGCTCCGCGGCGGCGGCGAGAGCCCTTCGTTTCAGGGTGTTGACCCTGCGGAACGGAGGTTTAACCAAGTCGTCGTTTCGTCATGGACGAGTTTCGTCGCGGGATCGACTTTTAAGGCTCGCGAAATCTTCGATCCGTAAAATTCGATTACAAACCGGGGGA
>JAAYVT010000563.1 GCA_012517025.1 Phyllobacteriaceae bacterium
TCCATCGCCTTGATCAGTTCCTTCAAGTTCTCCGATCGGCCCGGCGCCTCGGCCGACTTGTCGTTCTGCCACATCTCGGTGTAGCCGGCCTCGTCGAGGATCAGGCCGGCGAGCTCGCCGTGCGGCAGGGCGTCGAGCTGGTCGCGCCAACGGGCGAAATTCTGCGTCAAGGTCTTCAGCGTCGCGCGGACCTTCGGCTTAAGCTCCTCGGTCTCGACGATGCGGCGGGCGGCCTCCAGCAGCGGCACGCCCTGGGCCCGAGCCAGAGTGTGGACCTGTTGCAGGGTGGCGTCGCCCAAGCCCCGCTTCGGGGTGTTGACGATGCGCTCGAAGGCGAGATCGTCGGCCGGCTGCACCGTGACCCGGAAATAGGCCATGGCGTCGCGGATCTCGAGCCGCTCGTAGAAGCGTGGGCCGCCGACGACCCGGTAGGGCAACCCCAGCGTGACGAAGCGATCTTCGAATTCGCGCATCTGGAAGGAGGCGCGCACCAGAATGGCGATCTCGTCGAGACGGGTGCCTTTTCTCTGCAGCGATTCGATCTCGTCGCCGATCGAGCGGGCCTCTTCCTCCGAATCCCAGGCGTTGGCGACCAGGAGCTTGTCGGCGTCCGGGTCGTCGCGCTCGGTGAAGAGGGTCTTGCCGAGGCGGCCCTCGTTGTGGGCGATGAGGTGGGAGGCGGCGGCGAGGATGTGGGTGGTGGAGCGATAGTTGCGCTCCAGTCGGATCACCAGGGCGCCGGGGAAGTCGTGCTCGAAGCGCAGGATGTTGTCGACCTCGGCGCCGCGCCAGCCGTAGATCGACTGGTCGTCGTCGCCGACGCAACAGACGTTCTTGGTGCCGACCGCGAGCAGCCGCAGCCACAGATATTGGCAGACGTTGGTGTCCTGATACTCGTCGACCAGGATGTAGCGGAAGCGGCGCTGCCAGTCCGCCAGAACATCGGCGCGGTCGCGCCAGATGCGGATGACGTGCAGCAGCAGATCGCCGAAATCGCAGGCGTTGAGCGTCAGAAGACGATTCTGATAGGCGCGGTAGAGCTCGACGCCCTTGCCGTTGGCGAAGGCGCGGCCCTCCAGCGGCGGCACTTGGTCCGGCGTCAGCCCCTTGTTCTTCCAGCCGTCCATGAAGGCGGCGAACTGGCGGGCCGGCCAGCGCTTCTCGTCGATGCCCTCGGCCTGGATCACCTGTTTGATCAGGCGGATCTGATCGTCCATGTCGAGAATGGTGAAGTCGGACCTGAGCCCCACCAGCTCGGCGTGACGGCGCAAGATTCGGGTGCCGATGGCGTGGAAGGTGCCGAGCCAGGGCATGCCCTCGACCCGTTCGCCGACCAGCCGGCCGATGCGCTCCTTCATCTCGCGCGCCGCCTTGTTGGTGAAGGTGACGGCGAGGATCTCGGAGGGCCGGGCCCGGCCGGAGGCGAGGATGTGGGCGATGCGGGTGGTGAGCACCCGCGTCTTGCCGGTGCCGGCGCCGGCGAGCACGAGCACCGGGCCCTCGGTCGCCTCGATCGCCTGGCGCTGCTCGGGGTTGAGGCCGGCGAAGAAGGCGGCTTCGCGCGGCGCGAAGTTCGCGGCGGCGGCGCGGGCGGCGATGCCGCCCGGATTCATGTTCGGCGCGTCGAGGGACGTGCGGCCGGCGATGCTGCCCGGATTCATGCTCGGCGCGTCCGGAGACGCGCGGCCGGCGATGCCGCCCGATTTGGGCGCCGACGCGTCCGCGCGGCCGGCGGGCGGGGCGGGTTCGAAGACGCGGCTCGGCGCGCCGGGCATCGGGATGGGTCAATCGTCGTCGTCGAGATCGGCCGGCGCGGCGCGGCCATGCGAGGTCGGGCGCGGGGCGAAGCCCGGCGCGAAGGGATCGTCGTCGCGGTCGAAACCGTTGGTCATGCTGGCGGTCGTCTCGGATCGGGGGCGGCAGCCACCCGGGCGCCGGCCGTGATTCTCACTTCGTTCCCCTCCACCATAGCATGGATGTGGGCGAGGGGAGGGCGAGGTGCCCCGGTCGCCGCTTCGCCGCGCGATCCGGTGACGCCGGCTCGGCCGCCGTCCCGAAGCTCGGCTCCTGTCGATGAGGACGGCGGAGCGGAGAAATGATCTCTCAATACTTGTGTAATTAAATAAATTCACGCAAAGATAGTATCCATGAGTGACGA
>JAAYVT010000564.1 GCA_012517025.1 Phyllobacteriaceae bacterium
CCCCGCCCATGGCGATGCCGACGTCGGCGGCGGCGAGTGCCGGAGCGTCGTTGATCCCGTCGCCGACCTTGGCGACGACTTCGCCGCGCGCCTGCAGGTCGCGCACGATCGCGAGCTTGTCGGCCGGCAGAAGTTCGGCCCGTACCTCGAGCCCGAGGTCGTCGGCGATCGCGGCGGCGGTGCGGCGATCGTCGCCAGTCAGCATCATCGGCGTTACGCCGAGCGCCCGCAGCGCGGCTAGACCGGATCGTGCGTCGGGACGCGGTTCGTCGCGCATGGCGATCGCCCCGAGGATCTCGTCCCCGGCGGTCAGAAGCGAAACGGTCTTGCCTTCCGCGACCAGACGCTCGACCAGCGCACGCTGATCGGTGGTCGGCGACAACCGCTCCGTGACGGCACCGACCGATCCGAAGAATATCTCTTCGCCGCCGATGCGGCCGGCCACGCCCCTACCGGGGACCGCCTTGGCGGCGGCGAAGGGCGGGATCGGCACGCCGTCGGCAGCGGCCCGCGTGAGGACGGCGGCAGCGAGCGGATGGCTCGCCCCCTCTTCCAGCGAGGCGGCGAGCGACAACACCTGCGTCTCCGGCCGACCGAAGGAGACGATGTCGGTGACGACCGGTTTGCCGGTGGTCAGGGTGCCGGTCTTGTCGAGCGCCGCCACGGTGACCGAGCCGAGTCGTTCGAGCACCGCGCCGCCCTTCATCAGCAGGCCACGCCGCGCACCCGACGAAAGGGCGGAGGCGATTGCTGCCGGCGTCGAGATCACCAGGGCGCAGGGACAGCCGATCAACAACAGGGCAAGGCCCTTGTAGATCCATTCGTGCCACGGGGCACCCACGAGGAGCGGGGGTACCAGCATCACCACGGCGGCGACCGCGACCACGCCCGGCGTGTAGCGGCGGGCGAAGCGATCGACGAAGCGTTCGGTCGGCGCCTTGCTCTCCTGCGCCTCCTCGACCTGACGGACGACGCGGGCAATGGTGTTGTCGTCGGCCGTCGCGGTGACGCGCACCCGCAACACGCCCTCGGTGTTGACGGTGCCGGCGAAGACCCCGTCGCCCGGACGTTTGTGGACCGGAATGCTCTCACCGGTCACCGGAGCCTCGTCGACCGCCCCTTCGCCGGCGATGATCTCGCCGTCGGCGGCGATGCGGTCGCCGGGGCGGACGAGTAGGATCGCCCCGAGGCTCAGGCGATCGGCGGCGATCTCCGCCGTGCCGCCGCCGTCGCGTTCGACCAGTGCCGTCTTCGGCAGCAGCGTCGTCAGGCTTTCGATGCCGGCACGAGCCCGTCCGGCCGCGACCCCTTCGAGCAGTTCGCCGACGAGGAAGAGAAAGACGACCGTCGCCGCCTCCTCGCCCGCGCCGATCACCAGGGCTCCGATGGCGGCGACGGTCATCAGGGTCTCGATGGAGAAGGGCGTGCCGACGAGCGCCGCGGCAATCGCTCGCCGAGCGATCGGGACGAGGCTGACCGTCATCGCCACGGCGAAGGCCCAGCCCGACCATGCGGGCACGATCGATCCGGTGGCAAAGGCGATGGCCAAGGCGAGGCCGCTGGCGATCGTCAGACGAGCTTTCGGCATTCCCGCCCAACGACCGATCATCGAGCCTCGGAGGCGGGACGGTCCGCTCGCGGGACCGCGCATGGCGTCGGCGTGATCGTGGTCGCCGCGATCTCGGGCCTCGTCGCCGTCGATCGATCGACCGTCCAGAGGTTCCGCTTCGAACGGACCGATGGTGTACCCGAGCCCGACCACTCGCCGCTCCAGAGCCCGCAGGTCCGCTTCCGGAGCATGGGTCACCGCCAGCAGGCGGGACGTCACCGAGACAGCGACGTCTTCGACGCCCGGGAGACGCCGCAGCGCCGTATCGATCTTCGCGGCGCAGGACGCGCAATCCATGCCGCCGACGCGGTAGCGGGTATGGGAAGACGTGACGAGGGTCATGGTGGCGGTCCTTGCTTCGACGCCGCCGACGCTACATCCTCCAGCGACTAGAGGAGCAAGTGCAAATGTCGAAGGACGTGTCGATCGGGACCGCCGCACGGGCGAGCGGGGTCAAGGTGCCGACCATCCGGTACTACGAGCAGATCGGCCTGTTGCCTGCGCCGGCACGCAGCGATGCCCGTCGGCGGTTGTTCGGCCCCGGCGACCTGCGGCGGTTGTCCTTCATCCGCCACGCCCGCGAATTGGGGTTCGACATGGAGGCGATCGCCACTCTACTGGCGCTTCAGGACGACCCGCACGGCTCCTGCGCCACTGCCGACGCGATCGCGCGGG
>JAAYVT010000565.1 GCA_012517025.1 Phyllobacteriaceae bacterium
CGTCCACGGATGTTCGGAGACCATCGTCGTGTGCGGATCGCGGGCCACCACCTCGAGACAACCGACGTGCCCCGGTCCGGTCTCGTCGCCGTCGACGGCGCGCCGCAGCCGCGCCGATTCTTCCGCCGGCGTCGCCGGACGGGGCGGCTTCGTCCGTCGCCCGGCGAAGGCGCCGGCGCGATCGAGCCCGTGGGCGATCGAACCGGGCAGCCGCTCGTCGAGATCGGCGAGCATGGTGTCGAAGGCGGCGGCGTCGAGCTTCCTCGGTGCAGCCGGCACCGCCATCGCCCGGCGCCGCGCCGCGGCCAAGCGACCGCGACCCGCGTCCGCCCCCCCTCGCCCAGGCAGGCGAGCTCCTGCGCCACGCCTCGGATGTCGACCTCCCAGCCGATCGGATCGACGTCCAGAAAGAGGTGTCCCTCCTCCCACTCCAGCCGGCGGGGAGCGTCGGAGCAGGCCACCGATCGGCCGAAATTCAGTGGAAACCGCCATGGCCGGTCTCCCGAAGGCGTTTCAACATGCGCGCGGCGCGGGTTCGCGCCAGCACGAACGTCTCCGGCAGAACGTCGAGACACGTCGTGAGGAAGCCCTCGACGGCGGGATCGCCGCCCTTCGCCTTGGGGAGGATCTTCTGCAGGACGGTCTCGTCGACGGCCTCCTGCCAGGGATCGCCCTGGGCGATCCGCAGCGTCGCGTAGCGGTCGAGGTCGGCGAGCGTGCGGAAGGCGAAGGGAGCGACGCCATGCCCGGCCCGCCACAACGTCAGCAGCAGCAGAGGTTTCCATGGCCGATCGCCGAGCGCGTCGGCGATCATCTCCTCGGAGGCCTCGATCTCGATCGTCTGGGCGCGATCGTAGACCTTGTCGGCGAAGCCGTGCGTCGTCTCGTCGATGTTGACGGTGCCGATCACGTGCAGGTTCGGCTCGAGCTCGAGGACGTCGGCGGCGGCGAGTTCGAACCGGAACACGTCGTCGCCGTCGCGGGTCTCCATCGCCGAGAGCAGACGGGCGAAATGATATTCGACCCGAGCGAGATTCATCTCGTCGAGGACGAGGTGATGAGCGCGGGCGTCGCGGCCCCCGCTCCGCCACGCCGCGGCCGCCTCGCGCAGGAAGCGGCTCGCCTCGGTGTCGCGATAGCGATCGTCGAGCGGACTGCGGAAGCCGAGCAGATCCTCGTTCGAGGTCCAGTTCGGCGCCACCGGCACGACCAGACGACGGGCACCGAAGATCTCGGCCTGGGTCGTCGCCAGCGTCTCGGGGATCCGCCGGACGAGATCGCGGACCAGCGCGACGTACCGCCATCCGAGCAGGTTCTGCACCGGCTCGCCGGCGGCGACCGGGGTCGTCGGAACCGGCGACGATCCCGCCACTGCCGCCTCGGCCGAAACCCGTCCGTCGCGGTACGTCCGCAGCGGCGGCAACACCTCGGCGCGCCGACGAGCGATCAGGAAGTCCTTGGAGCGCCGCTCGGCGGTGTAGCAGATGCCGGTCGTCGCCTCGAACCCGGTGAAATCGGTCATGTGCCGGCGAAAACGGGCGAGCATCGCGTCGAAGACGACCGGATCGAGATCGAACCACGCCGCCCGCTCGGCGCCGCCGTAGTGATCGAGCAGCCGGACGAGCTCGACCGCGTCGCCGATCGCCACCTGAGACGCTCGGGCGGGATCGCCGAGCGGGGTCCACGGGCCGTCGAGATTGGAATTTTTCGCCGCCGGTCGCCGCCGCGCGGACGCCCCCCGGCAGGGAGCGGATCGAGGCCATGGAGATCGCCGCTGCGGTTGTCCAAAGCGAGCGGAACCCCGTTCGGCAGCAGCAGCGAGGTGACGTATTTCGTCTGTTTGACGAGGGTGATTCGCTCGGTGAGGAGGGCGAGGATCGCATCGGGGGTCATGGCGGGACGGGTCGCGTTGGTTCGTGGGATCGAGGAATACGACCAGAGCGCGAAGAAATGAACGGAACACCCGACGCCCGCCGCGACGCCTCATCGCGTCTCGAACCGCACCGGCACGGTGGCGCGGAACACCCCGCCCGGCGGTGGCGGCAGGCGCATCCCCGCCATCATGCCGCGCACCGCCGCGTCGAGCGCGGCATGGCCGCTCGACCGGACGATCGAATGCGCCGCGACGCCACCGCCCGGCCCGATCGTGAAGGCGACGACCACGGTCCCCGCGAGGCCGGCGCGACGCGCCTCCTCGGGATAGTACCGCCGGCGCCGGATCTCGCCGGCGACCAGCGATGCGTAGGAGGCCGCCGCCGCCCGCCGCGC
>JAAYVT010000566.1 GCA_012517025.1 Phyllobacteriaceae bacterium
CCTTGTAGCCGACGCCGTTGATCTCGAGCTTCTTCTCGAAGCCCTTGGTCACGCCGACCATCAGGTTGTTGATCATCGTCCGCGACATGCCCCACAGCGAACGAGCCTGCTTGGACTCGTCGCGCGGCTTGACGGAGATGCCGGCCTCGCCCTTGGTGACTTCCACCAGGTCGTGGACGGTGAAGCTGAGGGCGCCCTTGGGGCCCTTGACGTTGACGGCCTGGCCCGCGACATCCGCGGTGACCCCGGCGGGAACCGGCACGGCCTTCTTTCCGATACGTGACATGGGTTTCTTTCCCGTCTCGTTGTCCGGCCTCAGAAGACCTTGCAGAGGACTTCGCCGCCGACGTTCGCCTCACGCGCGGCATGATCCGCCATCACGCCCTTCGGCGTGGACAGGATCGTGACGCCGAGGCCGTTGGCGACGCGCGGAATGTTGTCGACCGAGGTGTAGACCCGGCGACCCGGCTTCGACACGCGGTTGATCTCGCGGATCACCGGCTGACCGTCGAAGTACTTCAGCTCGATCTCGAACTCGGACTTGCCGCCGTCGAACTCGACCTTGGAATACCCGCGGATGTAGCCCTCGGACTTCAGCACGTCGAGCAGATTGCCGCGCAGCTTGGAAGCCGGGGTCGACACCTTGGTCTTCTTCCGCATCTGGGCATTGCGGATGCGGGTGATCATATCGCCCAGAGGATCGGTCATGGTCATGGGTAATACGTCCTCACCAGCTCGACTTCACCAGGCCCGGGATCAGACCCAGGTTGCCCAGCTCACGCAACGCGACGCGCGACATCTTCAGCTTGCGATAGTAGGCGCGCGGACGACCGGTCACCTCGCAGCGATTGCGGATGCGCACCTTGGCGCCGTTGCGCGGCATCTCGGCGAGCTTGAGCACCGCCTGCATCCGCTCTTCCGGCTGGGTCTCGCGATTCATGATCGCCGCCTTGAGGTCGGCGCGCTTCTTGAGATCGCGATCCGTCATCTTGCGACGACGGTTGTTCTTCTCGATCGAGCTCTTCTTGGCCATGTCTTTCCAATCCTCTGCCGTAACGGCTCACTGACGGAACGGGAAGTTGAAGAGCTTGAGCAGCTCCCGGGCTTCGTCGTCGGTCTTCGCCGTCGTACAGACGATGATGTCCATACCCCAGATCTGATCCACTTTGTCGTAGTTGATCTCGGGGAAAACGATGTGTTCCTTGACGCCCATGGCATAGTTGCCGCGGCCGTCGAAGCTCTTCGGGTTCAGGCCGCGGAAGTCGCGGACGCGCGGCAGCGCGATCGTGACGAGGCGGTCGAGGAACTCGTACATGCGCGCCTTGCGGAGGGTGACCTTCGCGCCGATCGGCATGTTCTCACGGATCTTGAAGGTCGCGATCGCCTTGCGGGCGCGGGTCACGACCGGCTTCTGGCCGGCGATGAGCGCGAGATCCGCGGCGGCGACGGACGCCTTCTTCGAGTCGGCGACGGCTTCGCCGACGCCCATGTTCAGAACGATCTTGTCGAGCGTCGGCACTTCGAACGCGTTCTTGTAGCCGAACTTCTCGATCATCGCCGGCCGCACCACGTCCTCGTAGTGCTTCTTCAGGCGCGGCGTCAGGGTCAAGGCCTCAGCCATCGATCACTTCTCCCGAACGCTTGGCGAAACGGACCTTGCGGCCGTCCTCCAGGGTCTTGAAGCCGACGCGCGTGGCCTTGCCGTCCTTGTCGGCGATGGCGAGGTTCGAGAGGTGTATCGGCGCCTCCTTGGAGACGATGCCACCCTCGTTCACGCCCTGCGGCTTCTGGTGCCGCTGGACCATGTTGACGCCACGGACGAGCGCGCGCTCCTCCGTCGGCATCACCTGAATCACTTCGCCCGACTTGCCCTTGTCACGGCCGGCGAGCACGACGACCTTGTCGCCCTTCTTGATCTTCGCCGCCATCACAACACCTCAGGAGCCAGCGAGAGGATCTTCGTGTGGTTCTTGGCGCGGAGCTCGCGCGGAACCGGTCCGAAGATACGGGTACCGATCGGCTCTTTCTGATTGTTGATCAGAACGGCCGCATTGCGGTCGAAACGGATCACTTGTCCGTCCGCCCGATGGATGTCCTTGCTGACGCGAACGACGACCGCCTTCATGACGTCGCCCTTCTTCACACGTCCGCGCGGGATCGCCTCTTTCACCGACACCACGATGATGTCGCCGACCGTGGCGTACTTGCGCTTGGAACCGCCGAGCACCTTGATGCACATGACGCGCTTGGCACCCGAGTTGTCGGCGACGTCCAGGTTGGTCTGCATTTGGATCATGACCGACCGCCTTTCCTAGTTTCCGTCACCGAGCTTCAAGCCGCGCCGACCGGACCGAGGACCACCCAGCTCTTGTTCTTCGAGAGCGGACGGGTCTCCTCGATCGCGACCTGGTCGCCGACCTTGAAGCGGTTCTCTTCGTCGTGGGCATGGTACTTCTTCGAACGACGCACGGTCTTCTTCAGAAGCGGATGGGTGAAGCGACGCTCCACCTCGACCACGACGGTCTTGTCGTTCTTGTCGCTGACGACGACGCCCTGCAACACGCGCTTCGGCATGGCCGTCTCCTTCAATTTCCGCGCTTGGCGGTGATGACGGTCTCAATCCGCGCGATGTCGCGACGGACCTGGCGCACCCGCGCCGTGTTCTCGAGCTGTCCGGTGGCCTTCTGGAACCGAAGGTTGAACTGCTCTTTCTTCAGCTTCTCGAGCTCGTCGGCGAGTTCGTCGGCCGTCTTCGTCCGGATGTCGGCGATCTTCATCGGTCAATCCCCTCAGTCGGCGATGCGCTCGACGAAGCGCGTGCGGATCGGAAGCTTGGCAGCTCCCAGGCGCAGCGCCTCGACCGCGATCTCCGGGCTCACGCCGTCGATCTCGAACATGATGCGCCCGGGCTTGACACGGCACGCCCAATATTCGGGAGCGCCCTTGCCCTTACCCATGCGCACTTCGGTCGGCTTCGAGGAAACCGGGACGTCGGGGAACACGCGAATCCACACGCGGCCCTGACGCTTCATCTGACGGGTGATCGCGCGGCGGGCCGCCTCGATCTGCCGGGCGGTCACACGCTCCGGCTCCAACGCCTTCAGTCCGAAGGACCCGAAGTCGAGGGAGAAGCCACCCTTGGCGTCGCCCTTGATCCGGCCTTTGAACTGCTTGCGGAACTTCGTGCGCTTCGGCTGCAGCATCGTCGTTCTCTCTCGTTTCTCTTACGCGCTGCCGGCCTCAGGCCCGCTCGCTGTCCCGATCGCGATCGCGGCGACCACGACCCCGACGCTCACCGTCGCGATCCCGATCACGCTCGCGGCCCTCGGGACGCTCGCGGCGGGAATTGTCCGGCTCCAGAGCCTTGCGCTCCGAGGCCATCGGATCGTGCTCCATGATCTCGCCCTTGAAGATCCAGACCTTCAGGCCACAAGTGCCGTAGGCCGTGACCGCGGTGGCGACGCCGAAGTCGATGTCCGCACGCAGCGTGTGCAGCGGAACCCGACCCTCGCGATACCATTCGAGGCGCGCGATCTCCGCGCCGCCGAGACGACCGGCGGCGTTGATGCGGATGCCTTCGGCCCCGAAGCGCATCGCCGACTGCACGGCGCGCTTCATGGCGCGACGGAAGGCGACGCGGCGCTCGAGCTGCTGGGCGATGGAAGCGGCCACCAAGTTGGCATCGATCTCGGGCTTGCGCACCTCGACGATGTTGATGTGCACTTCCGAGGTCGTCAGCTTGGCGACGCCCTTGCGCAGCTTGTCGATGTCGCCGCCCTTCTTGCCGATCACCACGCCCGGACGGGCGGTGTGGATCGACACCCGGCACTTCTTGTGCGGACGCTCGATCACCACCTTGGAGACCGCGGCCTGCTTCAGCTCGGCGAGCAGATACTTGCGGATCGCGAGATCCTCGTGCAGCAACTTGCCGTACTCGCCCTTGCCGGCGTACCAGCGGGAATCCCAGGTCCGGTTGATGCCGAGCCGGAGACCGATCGGGTTGACCTTCTGTCCCATCAGGCGGACTCCACTTCGCGGACGACGATCGTCAGGTTCGAGAACGGCTTTTCGACGCGCGAGGCGCGGCCGCGGGCCCGAGCGTGGAAACGCTTCATGACCAGAGCCTTGCCCACGAAGGCCTCGGCGACGACCAAGCTGTCGACGTCGAGTTCGTGGTTGTTCTCGGCGTTGGCGATCGCGCTCTCCAGCGTCTTCTTGACGGTTCCGGCGATGCGCTTGCGCGAGAAGGCGAGATCGGCCAGAGCGGTCGAGACCTTCTTGCCACGGATGAGGGCGGCGACGAGGTTGAGCTTCTGAGGCGAGACACGGATCATCCGCGTCATCGCCTGAGCCTCGGTGTCCTTCAGCGCCCGTTCGGTCTTCGGCTTCGACATGGGGCTTACTTCCTCTTCGCCTTCTTGTCGGCCGCGTGACCGTAATAGGTACGGGTCGGAGAGAACTCACCGAACTTCTGGCCGACCATGTCCTCGTTGACGAGGACCGGGATGTGCTTCTGACCGTTGTACACGCCGAAGGTCAGACCGACGAAGTGCGGCAGGATCGTGGAGCGACGGCTCCAGATCTTGATCACCTCGTTACGGCCCGAAGACCGAGCCTTCTCGGCCTTCTTCAGGAGGTAACCGTCGACGAACGGGCCTTTCCAGACAGAACGAGCCATGGATTACTTACCCTTCTTGGCGTGGCGCGAACGGACGATGAACTTGTCGGTCGCCTTGTTCGAACGGGTCTTCTTGCCCTTGGTCGGCTTGCCCCACGGGGTGACCGGATGACGACCGCCCGAAGTGCGGCCTTCGCCGCCGCCGTGCGGATGGTCGACCGGGTTCATGACGACACCACGGTTGTGGGGACGACGACCGAGCCAGCGAGCACGACCCGCCTTGCCGATCGAGGTGTTCATGTGGTCCGGGTTCGACACCGCGCCGACGGTCGCCAGGCAGGCGCCGAAGACCAGACGCTGCTCGCCCGAGCCGAGGCGCAGGATCACGTAACCCTGGTCGCGACCGACGATCTGAGCGTAGGCACCGGCCGAACGCGCGATCTGACCGCCCTTGGCGGGCTTGATCTCGACGTTGTGGACGATGGTCCCGACCGGGATGTTGCCGATCGGCATCGCGTTGCCCGGCTTGACGTCGACCGACGCGCCCGAGATCACGGTGTCGCCCACGGCCAGACGCTGCGGCGCCAGGATGTAGGAGAACTCGCCGTCCGCGTACTTGATCAGCGCGATGAAGGCGGAGCGGTTCGGATCGTACTCGAGCCGTTCCACCGTCGCCGGCACGTCGACCTTGCGACGCTTGAAGTCGACGACGCGGTAGGTCCGCTTGTGACCACCACCCTTGAAGCGGGCGGTGATGCGACCGAGGTTGTTGCGGCCACCCGACTTCGACAGACCCTCGGTGAGGGTCTTCATCGGCTTGCCCTTGTAGAGGCCGGAGCGGTCGACGATCACCAGCTGGCGAAGGCCGGGCGTGACCGGATTGAAGGTCTTCAGAGCCATTGTTCTCTCACCCCTGCCTCAGAGCCCGGTGGTGACGTCGATGCGGTGACACTCGACGAGGGTCACGATCGCCTTCTTGACGTCGTCCTGCTTGCCGACGAAGCCCTTGAAGCGCTTGACCTTGCCCATGCGGATCAAGGTGTTGACGCTCTTCACCTTGACCTTGAACAGGGCCTCCACGGCGGCCTTGATCTGCGGCTTGGTCGCGGACTTGGCGACGTTGAACACCACCTTGTTCTGCTCGGCGGCGATGGTCGACTTCTCGGTGATGACCGGCGAGCGGATCACGTCGTAGTGGGAAAGCTGCACGGTCATGATCACGCCTCCGCCCGGAACCGAGCTTCGATCGCGTCGACCGCGTCCTTGGTGAGGACGAGCACCTGACGACGCAGAATGTCGTAGACGTTGATGCCCTGGATCGGCAGGACGTCGACGTTCGGGATGTTGCGCGCGGCCAGACCGAAGTTCGCGTCGATCTCGGCGCCGCCGATCACCAGAACGTTCGCGAAGCCGAGCTTCTCGAACTGGGCGGCGAGCACCTTGGTCTTCGGCTCGGCTGCAATAGCCGATTCGAGGACGACGATCGAGGACGCCGCCGCCTTGGCCGAGAGCGCATGCTTCAGACCGAGGGCGCGGACCTTCTTGGGCAGATCGTGGGCGTGCGACCGCACCACCGGGCCGTGGGCGCGACCACCACCACGGAACTGCGGCACGCGGGCCGAACCGTGACGGGCGCTACCGGTGCCCTTCTGCTTGTACATCTTCTTGCCGGTGCGCGCGATTTCGGCGCGACCCTTGGCCTTGTGCGTGCCGGCCTGCCGCTTGGCGAGCTGCCACTTGATCACGCGCTGGATCAGATCCACGCGGGGCTCGAGGCCGAAGATCTCGTCGGAGACGGAGATCGTGCCGGCATCGGTGCCGTCCAGTTTCTTGACCTGGAGCTCCATCACTCGGCCCCCTTCTCTTCGGTGGCGGCGACGACCGGAGCAGAGGCCTTGCGGAACGCGCCCGGGAGGGGCAGGTCGCTCGGAGCCTTACGCTTCACGGCGTCACGGACGATGATCCAACCACCCTTGGAGCCCGGAACCGAGCCCTCGACCAGGATCAGGCCGCGCTCGACGTCGGTGCGGACGACCTTGAGGTTCTGGGTGGTGACGCGCTCGGCACACATGTGGCCGGCCATCTTCTTGTTCTTGAAGGTGCGACCCGGGTCCTGACGGTTACCGGTCGAACCCAGCGAACGATGCGAGACCGAGACGCCGTGGGTGGCACGCAGACCGCCGAAGTTCCAGCGCTTCATGCCGCCGGCGAAGCCCTTGCCGATCGAGGTGCCGGTGACGTCGACGAACTGGCCGACGACGAAATGATCGGCGGTGATCTCGGCACCGACGTCGATCATCTTGTCCGGGTCGACGCGGAACTCGACGACCTTGCGCTTGGGCTCCACTTCCGCCTTCGCGAAGTGACCGCGCATCGCCTTGGTGGTGTTCTTCACCTTGGCGAGGCCGGCACCGAGCTGCAGCGCGGTGTAGCCGTTCTTCTCTTCGGTCCGATGGGCGACGACCTGACAACCGTCGAGGCGCAGGACCGTGACGGGGACCTGCTCTCCCGCATCCGTGTAGATGCGGGTCATGCCCAGCTTCTGTGCGATCACACCTGAACGCATGGCGTTCTCTCTCTTCGTGGGAGCGTCACGAAAGTGATGCGCTCCGGATTTAGTCAGAGGCTCGGGAGAACTCTCGTTCACCGAGCATGGCTGCCGAGCTCAGAGGCTCTTCTCGGGAGACCCGATCAGAGCTTGATCTCGACGTCGACACCCGCGGCGAGGTCCAGCTTCATCAGCGCGTCGACCGTCTGAGGGGTCGGATCGATGATGTCGAGCAGGCGCTTGTGGGTGCGGATTTCGAACTGCTCGCGGCTCTTCTTGTCGACGTGCGGCGAGCGGTTCACCGTGAACTTCTCGATCCGCGTCGGCAGCGGAACCGGACCACGGACGGAAGCGCCGGTGCGCTTTGCCGTGCTGACGATCTCGCGCGTCGAGGCGTCGAGGACCCGATGGTCGAACGCCTTGAGGCGGATTCGGATGTTCTGACCGTTCATTACTGAACCCTCTGAGGTTCCGGAAGACCCGTGGCGGACAGGGCCGGAGCCCTGCCCTCACACGCGGGATCGATTAGGCGATGATCTTGGCGACGACGCCGGCACCGACGGTGCGACCGCCCTCACGGATGGCGAAGCGGAGCTTCTCTTCCATCGCGATCGGAACGATCAGCTCCACCTCGAGCTTCACGTTGTCGCCCGGCATCACCATCTCCGTGCCTTCCGGCAGCTTCACCATGCCGGTCACGTCGGTGGTGCGGAAATAGAACTGCGGACGATAGTTGGTGAAGAACGGCGTGTGACGGCCACCCTCCTCCTTCGTCAGGATGTAGGCCTCGGCCTCGAACTTGGTGTGCGGCGTCACCGAACCCGGCTTGCACAGCACCTGACCACGCTCGACGTCCTTGCGCTCCACGCCGCGCAGCAGCGCGCCGATGTTGTCGCCGGCCTGACCCTGATCGAGCAGCTTGCGGAACATCTCGACGCCGGTGCAGGTCGTCTTGCGGGTCGGACGGATGCCGACGATCTCGACTTCCTCGCCCACCTTGACGATGCCGCGCTCGACGCGACCGGTCACCACGGTGCCGCGGCCCGAGATCGTGAACACGTCCTCGACCGGCATCAGGAACGGCTGGTCGACCGGACGCTCCGGCTGCGGAATGTACTCGTCCACCGCCGCCATCAGCTTGAGGATGGCGTTGTGGCCGAATTCCGGGTTGCCGTTGTTCAGCGCCTCGGTGGCCGAGCCGGCGATGATCGGAATGTCGTCGCCCGGGAAGCCGTAGGACGACAGAAGCTCGCGAACCTCGAGCTCGACCAGCTCCAGGAGCTCCGGATCGTCGACCAGGTCGACCTTGTTCAGGAACACCACCAGAGCCGGAACGCC
>JAAYVT010000046.1 GCA_012517025.1 Phyllobacteriaceae bacterium
GCTCGCCGCCTTCGAGGCGGCCCGCCGGCACGACCGGCCGACCTGCTTCATCTGCTACACCGTCAAGGGCCACGGCTTGCCGCTGCAGGGCCACAAGG
Source organism: Phyllobacteriaceae bacterium (assembly GCA_012517025.1). GTDB lineage: Bacteria > Pseudomonadota > Alphaproteobacteria > Rhizobiales > Ancalomicrobiaceae > Pinisolibacter. The sequence goes on from JAAYVT010000046.1 coordinate 99, forward strand.
ACAATCACGCCGGTCAACTGACGGCCCCTCAGGTCGAGGCGTTGCGGGCGGCGCACGGGGTGCGGCCGGGGCACGAATGGGAGCCCTTCGAAGGTCTCGACGTTCCGGCGGCGACGATGCGCGACTTCATTCGCCGCATCCCCTTCCTCGCCGAGGATCGCCGACGGCGCACCGCGCCGGCCCTCGCCGTGCCGGAGAAGATCGCGATCACGATCGGGCGCGAGGCCTCGACCCAACAGGGCTTCGGCGCCCTGCTGCACGAACTGGCCAAGGGCGAGAGCGACCTCGCCGCCCATCTCGTCACCACCTCGCCGGACGTGACAGTCTCCACCAACCTCGGCGCCTGGGTGAACCGCCGCGGTCTCTATGCCCGCGAGGCGATGGTCGACGTCTTCCGCAAGGAGAAGATCCCCTCGACCTTCGCCTGGGACTTCTCGCCCGCCGGCCAACACCTCGAGCTCGGCATCGCGGAATCGAACCTGTTCATCGCGCTTTCCGCCTTCGGCCTCGCCCGGTCGCTGCACGGCCGCCGGATCATCCCGATCGGCACGCTCTACGATCCCTTCATCTATCGCGGCGCCGACGCGCTCAACTACGCCTGCTATCAGAACGCCCGGTTCATCCTGGCGGCGACGCCGTCGGGGATCACACTGGCCGGCGAGGGCGGCGCGCATCAATCGATCGGCACCCCGCTCGTCGGTCTGGCGATGCCCGGTCTCGCCGCCTTCGAGCCGACCTTCGTCGACGAGCTCGAGGTCATCTTGCGCTGGGCCTTCCATCACGTGCAGAAGGAGAAGGCGTCGGCGACGAGCCCGCACGACGACGAGCCCGGCGGCTCGGTCTATCTGCGGCTCTCCACCCGTCCGATCGAACAGCCGATCCGCACCCTCGACGCGAAAACCGAGGCCGACATCGTCGCCGGCGGCTATTGGCTCCGTCCCCCCGGTCCCAATTGCCGGCTGATCGTCGCCGCCTCGGGGGCGATCCTGCCGGAAGCGGCGGCGGCGGTCGGCGCCCATGCGGAGCACGAGCGCGACACCGCGCTCCTCGCCGTGACCTCGACCGACCGCCTCCACGCCGGCTGGATGCACGCCGCGACGAAACGCGAGCGGGGCGAAGCGGCGATCTCGCACGTCGAGAGCCTGCTCGCCGCCGCGCCGCGCGAGGCGCGTCTCGTCACCGTCTGCGACGCCCATCCGGCGGTGCTCGGTTGGCTCGGCTCGGTCGACGGACGTCGGACCCGGGCGCTCGGCGTCGAGACCTTCGGGCAGACCGGCAGTCTCGCCGAGCTCTATCGAGCCTACCGCATCGACGCGACCGCGATCCTCGCCGCGGCGCGATCACTCGCCGATTGAGGTCGCGCAGATCGTCACCGGCCGTGACGATCGTCGAACGATCGCCGCGGGATCGCATCGGCGCGTTCAGTTCTGAGGTGGGCAGGGGAAGTCGTCGTCGACGTTCGTGTGCGCGAAACGCTCGCCGTCAGGCAGGTTCACCACGAACACGTGGTGCCGTCCGATCGAGATCTGGGCGTGGTCGATCTCGAAGTCGTAGACGTGGCCGCCGGCGGCTCGATCGGCGCGCAGAAAATGCAGATGCGAGCCGGGATAATCGATCCCGCCCTTGACGAAGCTCGGGTTGAGGAACCCCAGGATCGTGCCGTCGACGTCGCTCGCGTCGTAGACGACGTCGATGTTCTTGGCGCAGATCGGCTTGGGATAGGGGAAGGTCTGTTCCTTCACGTCGCGATAGCGGATGCGTCGGAAGTGCCCATCGATGCGGAGGGAATAGATCAGATTCGGGTTGCCGAGCCGCGCCTGCAGCCGCTTCGACAGCGCGCTCTTGGTCTCGCCGGCGCTCTCGACGACGATGCTCGGCGAGAAATTGGTGAACTCCGAATAGGTGATCGCTTCGTCCGGCGCGGCGACGTGCGGGACGCCGTCGGAGGTGATCTTGTAGACCACGCCGTCGAGCAGCACGAGTTCGCCGCTGAACCCGGCGAAACCGCCGAGCCCGAAATCACCCTTGGCGCGGAGCTGAGCCACCGTCAGGTTCGCGTCGAGATAACCGTTCTTGATCGCCCCCATCAGCGAATAGCGCCCGACCGGGCTCTCCGCCGCCGCCGGATCCGTCTTCGGCGCCGCGGGCTGGGCGACCGCCGGCCCCGACAGCGCCAGCGCGACCACGACTGCCGA
>JAAYVT010000567.1 GCA_012517025.1 Phyllobacteriaceae bacterium
GACGACAAGCCGAGCAGGGTCGCGGCGGACATGTAGTCGCCGGCGATCGCCCAGCCGTTCTGGACGCCGGTGATGCCGCCGCCGGCGGTATAGAAGTCGGCCGCCGAGCGAGTGCGCTTCGACGCCCAATAGGTGATGCCGAGGGTGAAGAACACGAAGGCGACGAACATGCCGATGGCGATGACGTTGATCGGCTGCTGTTGAACCTGACCCTCGATGCCCGCCGCGGCGGCGGGGAGGGCGGTGGCCGCGAGAAGCGCGGCGGCGGTGAGAACGCGGCGCATCACTTCTTCGCTCCCTTCACGATCTGATTGGTCAGGCTTTCGAATTCGCCGTTGGCGCGGCGGATGTAGAGACCCGTCAAGAGCCAAGCGCCGACGATGATGACGGCGACGATCGGGTACCCGATCGACAGCGTCCACCCTTCGCCGATCTTCGCCGTGAGGCTCTTCGGCGCGAAGGCGACGATCATCATGAAGCCGTAGTAGACGCCGAGAACGATCGCGGCGAGCGTCCAGGCGAAGCGCGCGCGCTTGGATTTCAATTCGGCGAATTTCGGATCGGCTCGGACCGCGTCGGTGATCGAGCTGGACATGGCGTCCTCCCCCCATGTGCGTGCGCGAGCGCGGCGACGGACCCGTCGCGCTCCCGCGTTCCTCCCGACGGCGTCGCCGCCGTCCTCCTCCGCTCCTCGCCTGGTCGAGCGACGCCGGGCCTCCCAGCCCGCCGTCCGGTCCGTGGCCGATCGTCGGGACGCGAGGTCCCGCCTCGGGCGCGGAGCGGTTCGCGGCTCGTCGCACGAAACCTTTGCCGGCGTTTTGCGAAATGCGAACGAATCTTTACCGAGCGGAAGGCGACGTCCCGGCCGCGCCGACCCGGCGATCGCCGATCCGGGACCCGAGGTGGGGGCGAAACCTGCGAAAACATGTCGCGACGTCGGAACGTCGCAGCGGCATCACGACGCGCTTTTCCCGCTCTCACATCTCTCTCGTCGCCGTTCGAGCACCGCGTCGATGCCCATAACCATTTGAAATAAATCATTCAGTCTAGCATGTTACGGCCTTTTACGGACCTGCGACGGATCATCCCGCACGTAAAAAGTTGTATGTCGTATCGAAATTAAAGTCGGCATACTGCTGGAAACGACACGATCGGAGACGGTCGCATGGATGTCGATCCCGCGTTCGAGCCCCGCATGGCGGAAGCCCATACCCCACGACGAAATGTCGAGACCCCGATCGCTCGAAAGACGCGATCGCCGAACCCGATCGGGGGCGAGACGGCGGCCTCGACGCCGGCCTCGACGCCGGTTCGAGGGGAGGGCGAGATGGAAACGGCGCGTCCGAAACGGCGTCCCTCGCAGGTGCGCGCCCGCTCCCGCGTCGACGCCTCGCTCTACGACCGGATGGGCGGCGCGGTGGCGCTGCGGCGGCTGGTGCGGCGGTTCCACGAGTTGATGGAGACGTTGCCGGAAGCGGAGGCGGCGCGGGCGGTGCTGCACGTCGCGCCGGCCGACCTCGGACCCAAGCTCTATGAATTTCTCTCCGGCTGGCTCGGCGGGCCGGAGCTCTACACCAAGCGGCACGGCGCGCCGAAGCTGAAACGGCGGCATTTCCTGGTGCCGATCGGCCCGGCGCAGCGCGACGGCTGGCTGTTGTGCTTCCGCCGCGCCGCCGAGGAGACGATCGCCGATCCGTCGGTGGTGGCGGAGATGCTGCCGCAGATCGAGAGCCTCGCCCACTATCTCGCCGATCACGATTGATCGGACGGCGGCGCGCCGTCCACTGCGCCGAGGGCTTTCGCGCGATCCCGATCTTGCGGAACGTCGGTTCTCGTGTTCGATGATCTTCGACCGCAAATCATCGGAGACGGTTCATGTCGACGGACGATGCCCCCTCAACGCCCAGTCTCTACGACCGTCTCGGCGGGGAAGCCGGCGTGCGCCGCTTCACGCAGCGTTTCTACGCGCTGATGGACGAGGCGCCGGAAGCGGCGGCCTGCCGCGCCGTCCACCCCGAGAGCCTCGTCGACAGCGAGCAGAAGTTCTTCGAGTTCCTGTCGGGCTGGCTCGGCGGGCCGCAGCTCTTCGTCGAGCGACGCGGCGCCCCGATGCTCCGGGCGCGCCATCTCTCCACGCCGATCGGCGAGGACGAGAAGAGCGGCTGGGTGTTCTGCTTCCGCCGAGCGCTCGCCGAGACGGTGGCCGACGCCGAGCTCCGCGCCGCCATCCTGCCGCAGATCGAGATGCTCGCCCAGCACATGCGCAATCGCGGCTGAAGCCGCACACCCGCCCTGCCGCGACCGGCGCCGAAGCGATTCGGCGCCGTTTCTCGTTCTGCGCCGAGGGGAGGGACGCGCGACGCGAAACGACCGCCGATCTCGCTCGAGACCGGCGGCCGTTTCGGTTTCGCGGGAGCTCTCCGCGCGCCTCACGGCGCCTTGAAGAAGTCCTTGGCGGTGGCGGTCTCGCGACCGCCCTGTTCGGTCAGGCGGAAGACGACGTCGGTCGACTTGTCCTTCAGCTCGGCGCCGGGCACCACCACCGCGGCGCGGATCTCGCGGGTCTGGTCGGCGCCGACGTGGATCAACGGACGGCCGTCGACGGTCTGGTCGATGCCGACGACCTCGAGCTTGGCGTCGGCCGGCAATCCCTCGACCCCGAGCATGAACATCCGCTCGTGACCGACACGGTTGAGCAGGCGGACGGTGTAGCCGTTGCGCACCGAGCCGTCGGAGTTCTGGACGTAGAGCGGATTGCGGTCGTGTAGCACGTTCACGCCGGCGTTGCCGCGCGAGAAGAACGTGTAGGCCATGAACCCGACCACCGCCGAGATCAGGCAGACGTAGAGGATCGTGCGCGGCCGCACGACGCGGTAGACCGGCGCCAGCCCCTGCTTGCGACGGTCGAAGTTGATCGGCGTGTCGTAGGCGATGAGGCCGGCCGGGCGACCGAGCTTGTCCATGATGGTGGTGCAGGCGTCGATGCACAGGCCGCACTGGATGCACGAGAGCTGCGAACCCATGCGAATGTCGGTGCCGGTCGGGCAGACCGCGACGCACTGATAGCAGTCGACGCAGTCGCCGACCTCCGAGCCCGCCGCCTTGAGCTTCTTGCCTTCCTTCACCGAGGCGCGCGGCTCGCCGCGATCGGCGCGATAGGTGACGTTGAGCGCGAACTCGTCGGTCAGCGCCGCCTGGATGCGCGGCCACGGGCAGGCGTAGATGCACACCTGCTCGCGCATGTATCCGGCGAAGAACCACGTGGTGAAGGTCAAGATGCCGATCCAGATGTAGGCGATCGACGGCGCCTGCAGGGTGACGAGCTGCTTGATCAGGGTCGGCGCGTCGGTGAAGTACAGCACCCACGCCCCGCCGGTCGCCATGGCGATGAAGCCCCAGGCGATCCACTTCGTCACCTTCTTGCCGAGCCAAGCGCCGTTCTTCGGCCCCTCGTCGAGCTTGATGCGGTCACGCCGATCGCCCTCGATCAGCCGCTCGACCGCCAGGAAGAGGTCCGTCCACACCGTCTGCCAGCACAGATAGCCGCACCACACGCGCCCGGCCACCGCGGTCAGCAGGAACAGGGTGAAGGCCGCGGTGATCAGCAGGCCGGTGAAGTAATAGACCTCCTGAGGCCAGATCTCGACGAAGAAGAAATAGAATCGACGCCCCGGAAGATCCGCCAGAACCGCCTGATTCGGCAGGCCGGGCCCACGATCCCAACGAATGAACGGCATCACGTAGTACACCGCCAGCAGGATCGCGACGATCGTCCACTTCAGATTGCGGATCTTCCCGTGCACGGCGGCGGGATAGACCTTGATGTGTTCCTGATAGAAACTCTCTTCCATCGCATCGGTGGGATGAGAGGGCTTCACGAACGCCTTGGCCATCGAGCCGGTCTCCGGAGGGGTTGCCGACGCCGGCGGGCAGCCGAGCATCGGAAAGTCGAACGGACTGTGCAGGCAACGGGGCGCCCCGTTCCATGCGCCAAATCAAATATGTTGCACATAAGATCGAACTTTGCTCCGGTCGCAACCCCGAACTCCGGTGATCGGTGGTTCTGCGGACACGGGGTTCTATTGCGCTGCGAAGCCGGATAGGCTCGGCGGCGACGGTCAGCGCGGATGCGAAGATGCCCGACACCCCGAGAGACGACGTGGAAGACGACGCGATCAAGCCGACCTGGCGAGCGCGGCTTAGGAACCATTTCGTCACCGGTCTGGTGGTGATGGGGCCGCTCGCCATCACCGTCTATCTGGCCCGCGGCTTCCTCGAGTGGGTCGACGCGACGGTGAAGCCGCTGATCCCGGTGACCTGGAACCCGGATCATTATCTGCCGGTGGCGGTGCCGGGGTTCGGCCTCGTCGTGGCGATGGTCGGCATCACCCTGCTCGGGGCGGCGACGGCGAGCCTCGTCGGCCGGACCCTGCTGTCCTACGGCGAGGATCTGGTCGGGCGCATGCCCTTCGTCCGCCCGGTCTACCGGACGCTGAAGCAGGTCTTCCAGACCTTCGTCTCCTCGCGCGATCAGAGCTTCCGCGAGGTCGGGCTGATCGAATGGCCGCGCGCCGGCGTGTGGTCGCTGGTCTTCGTCTCCGGCCCGGCCAAAGGCGAGGTGGCGGCGCGGCTCTCCACCGAGCGGCCGGAGGTGGCGGTCGACGACTGGTTGACCGTGTTCATCCCGACCACCCCCAATCCGACCGGCGGCTACGTCATGTTTCTGCCGCGCGCCGACGTGCGCATCCTGACGATGAGCGTCGAGGACGGCGCCAAGCTCGTGATCTCCGGGGGCATCGTCACGCCGGAGGCGGTGGCGACGTCGGAGCCGGCGGCGGTTCCCGCCGATTCGTCCGATCCTCGATGAGCTCGATCTGCATCTGCTGGATTTCGGCGAGCCGCTGCCACTGATGCGACAGCAGGTGGTCTATCTTCTCGTGCAGATGCCGGATCTCCAGCTCGGCCTTGAGGTTGACGCGGTAGTCGTTCTCCGAGCGCAGGCGATCCTTCGCCTCCTGCCGCTTCTGGCTCATCATGATGATCGGCGCCTGTACGGCGGCCAGACACGACAGCACCAGATTGAGCAGGATGAACGGGTAGGGGTCGAAGGCGCCGGACGCCATCGCGACGTTGATCGCCATCCAGACGATCAGGACCATCGCGAAGACGATGATGAAGGTCCACGAGCCGCCGAAACTCGCCACCGCATCGGCGGCGCGCTCGCCGAAGCTGCGATCCTCGGCGTATTCGGCGGCGACGTCGGCGGAGATGGTGTCGGCGTGGGCGATCGAGGCGGCGACCTGGGCCTCCAGATCGTTGAGCTCGCCGTGCTCGGCGGCGAGCAGTTCGCGGATGTAGCGATCTCGCCGCTCGGCGACGGCGGTCCGCGACAGCAACGCGTCGTGCGGCAGATCCGGCTTCTCGCGCAGGATCGACTCGGCGAGGCCGGGCGTCAGGGCATAGAGCGGCACCAGCTCGCTCAGCGGCAAGTCGACCCCGGTCAGGGCGCAGACGCCGCGCGCGGCGCGATCGTGAGCATGATGATGCGTCGACACCTCGGCCCTCCCGCTCAGCCCGCCTCGACGAGGCGGATGCCGCGATCCTGATCGAAGAGATGCAGCAGAACCCTGAGCGCCCGTCCCCGCGGCGTCTCGAGTTTCGGGTCGCGGGCGAGGATCAGCCGGGCGTCGTCGCGGGCGGCGGCGAGCAGGTCGCCGTGGCGATCGAGCCGGGCGACGCGGAAGCCGGGCAGGCCCGATTGCTTCACCCCCAGCACCTCGCCGCCGCCCCTGAGACGCAGATCCTCCTCGGCGATGACGAAGCCGTCCTCGGTCGAGCGCATGATCTCGAGCCGCGCCTTGGCGGTCTCGCCGAGCGGCCCCTTGTAGACCAGCAGGCAGGAGGAGGCCTCCGAGCCGCGCCCGACCCGGCCGCGCAACTGGTGCAGCTGGGCGAGGCCGAAGCGCTCGGCGTGCTCGATCACCATGATGGTGGCGTCGGGCACGTCGACGCCGACTTCGATGACGGTGGTGGCGACGAGCAGGCGGGTGTCGCCCTCCTTGAAGGCGCGCATGGCGGCGTCCTTCTCCTCCGCCTTCATCTTGCCGTGCACCAGCCCGACCACCGGTCCGAGCGCCCGGGTCAGATCCTCGTATCGCTCCTCGGCGGCGGCGAGATCGACGACCTCGCTCTCGTCGACCAGCGGCGACACCCAATAGACCTTGGCGCCGTTGGCGATGGCGCGGGCGAGGCTGTCGACGATCTCGCCCATGCGCTCCGAGGAGGCGAGGCGGGTGGCAATTGGCCGCCGGCCGGCCGGCTTCTCGGTCAGGCGGGAGACGTCGAGATCGCCGAAGAAGCTCATCATCAAGGTGCGCGGGATCGGCGTCGCGGTCATGACGAGGAGATCCGTCGCCCGGCCCTTGGAGGTGAGCGCGAGGCGTTGGTGCACCCCGAAGCGATGCTGCTCGTCGACCACCGCGAGCGCCAGATCGGCGAATTCCACCGGTCCCTGGAAGAGGGCGTGGGTGCCGACCAGGATCTTCACCTCGCCCGACGCCAGCCGCTCCAGGATGCGCTCGCGCTCCTTGCCCTTCTCGCGGCCGGTGAGGATCGCCCATTCGATGCCGGCTTCCTCCGCCAGCGGCCCGAGCGAGCGGGCGTGTTGACGGGCGAGCAGATCGGTCGGCGCCATGATCGCGGCCTGACCGCCGGCCTCCACCGCCATCGCCGCCGCCAGGATCGCCACCAGCGTCTTGCCGGAGCCGACGTCGCCCTGCAGCAGGCGCAACATCCGCTCCGGCCGGGCGAGATCGGCGCGGATCTCCTCGACCGCCTTCTCTTGGGCCCCCGTCGGCGAGAACGGCAGGGCGTCGAGGATCTTCTCGGTCAAGGCGCCGGTGGCCAGACGCGGCGTCTTCACCGCCCGTCTGGCCGAAGCGCGCACCAGCGCCAGGGTGAGCTGCTGGGCGAGCAGTTCGTCGTAGGCGAGGCGGTCGCGGGCCGGATCCTCGGCCTAGGGATCGATCGGGCCTTCCGGGTGATGGAGCGCGGCGAGCGCGGCGCCGAAGTCGGTGAACTTGCGCGCCGCCAGCCAATCCGGATCCTGCCATTCGGGGAGATGTGGCAGCCGTTCGAAGGCGCGGCCGACGGCGCGGGCGATCGCCTTGGAGGCGAGACCTTCGGTCTGCGGATAGACCGGCTCGACCAGCGGCAGGGTGGGGAATTCGGCTTCGGTCGCCACGAGGTCGGGGTGGACCATCTGCGGCGAGCGGTTGAACCATTCGATCCGGCCGGAAACCCAGCGTTTCTCACCCTCCGGCAGCAGCTTCGACAGCCAGTCGGCACGGGCGGAGAACCAGACGAGCGCGATGTCGCCGGTGTCGTCGAAGGCGATCACCTTGTAGGGCGCGCGGCTGCCGCGCGGCGGAGCGCGGTGCTCGGCGACGGTGACGAGGAGCGTGGCGATCGTCCCGTCGGCCGCCTCGCCGATCTTCGGGGTGTGGCGGCGATCGATCACCGCGACCGGGAAGTGGAAGAGCAGATCGACGATCCGCGCCTCGCCGCCGGGGAGGGGGTTCGCGCCCTCGAGCAGGCGATTCCACAGCGGCACCGTCTTCGGACCGATGCCCGGCAGGCTGGAAAGGCCGGCGAAGAGCGGGTTCAGGATCTCGGGGCGCATGGGATCCCGTGCGGCTCGCGTGGAGTCTCGTTCCGTTCTAGCAGGAAGCGACGGGCGCGGGGAGGGGGCGACACCCCTCTCCGATCGGACCTCTCACCCCAGAATCTCCCCGAGCGCCGTCAGCAACCGGTCGCATTCGGCGTCGGTGCCGATCGAAATGCGCAGGAAGTCGCGGATCCGCTCCTTCGGGAAATGCCGCACCAGCACCGCCCTGCGCCGCAGCTTCGCCGCGAGGTCGGCACCGGCGCGGTCGGGATGGCGGGCGAAGACGAAGTTCGCCGCCGACGGCAATACTTCGAAACCGAGATCGGCGAGGCCGCGCGCCAGCCGCTCGCGGGTCGCGACGATCAGATCGCGGTGGCGGGCGAACCACGCCTCGTCCTCCCAGGCGGCGGTCGCGCCGGCGAGGGCGAGGCGATCGAGCGGATAGGAGTTGAAGCTGTCCTTGATCCGCTCCAGCGCGTCGATCAGCGGCCGCTGGCCGACGGCGAAACCGACGCGCAGGCCGGCGAGCCCACGCGACTTGGAGAAGGTCTGCACCACCAACAGGTTGGGGTGGTCCTTCATCAGCGCCACCGCGCTCTCGCCGCCGAAATCGACGTAGGCTTCGTCGATCACCACCGGTTGGTCGGGATGGGCGGCGAGAAGCGCCTCGATCTCGGTGAGCGGCAGGGCGATGCCGGTCGGGGCGTTGGGATTGGGAAGAACGATCGCGCCGCAGGGGCGGCGATAGTCGGCGATCCGCACACCCATCGC
>JAAYVT010000568.1 GCA_012517025.1 Phyllobacteriaceae bacterium
GACGTTGTCCTTCCTCGGCGTCGGCGCGCCGCCGACCGAGCCGTCGCTCGGCACCCTCATCCGCATCGGCCAGGAATACGTCGCCTCCGGCGAATGGTGGATCCTGTTCTTCCCCGCCGTGGCGCTGCTCGCCATCTCCCTGTCGGTCAACCTGCTCGGCGACTGGTTGCGGGACGCGTTGAACCCGAGGTTGCGATGACGACGCCCGCCGCCGACCCCCGATCCGCCGCCGCGCCCCTGCTCTCGGTCGATGGACTGCGGCTGGAGTTCCACACCCGACGCGGCGTGCTCACCGCCATCGACGGCATCGACTTCGACGTCGCCCCCGGCGAGGTCCTCGGTCTGGTCGGCGAATCGGGTGCCGGCAAGTCGCTGACCGGCGCGGCGCTGATCGGCCTGCTCGATCCCGCCTGCCGCCTCGTCGGTGGCACCATCCGGCTCGCCGGCGAACGGATCGACCACCTCCCCCCGGACGCCCTGCGCCACGTCCGCGGCCGCCGCATCGGCATGATCTTCCAGGATCCGCTGACCTCGCTCAATCCGCTGATCACCATCGGCGACCAACTGGTCGAGACCATCCGCATCCACATGGCCGTCGACGCCCCGACCGCGCTCGAGCGCGCCGTCCGCCTGCTCGAGGACGTCGGCATCCCCGCCGCCCGCGAGCGCATCCACAACTATCCCCATCAGTTCTCCGGCGGCATGCGTCAGCGTGTGGTGATCGCCCTGGCGCTCGCCTGCGATCCGGAACTGATCATCGCCGACGAGCCGACCACCGCCCTCGACGTGTCGGTGCAGGCGCAGATCATCACGCTCCTGAAGAACCTCTGCCGCGACAAGGGAACGGCGGTGATCCTGATCACCCACGACATGGGGGTGATCGCCGAGATCGCCGATCGGGTGGCGGTGCTCTACGCCGGCCGACTGGTCGAGATCGGGGCGGTGCAGAAGATCATCTCGGCGCCGCTCCATCCCTATACCCGCGGCCTGATGGGGGCGATCCCGACCCTCGACGGCGAACGCGACCGGCTCGTCCAGATCCCCGGCGCCATGCCGCAGCTGTCGGCGATCCCGGCCGGCTGCGCCTTCCATCCCCGCTGCTCGCAGGCCTCCGCCCGTTGCGTCGCCGAGCGACCGGTGCTCCACGAGGCCGACGGCGTCCGCGCCGCCTGCTTCGTCACCGCCCCCGCCCCGCTCGACGCCCCTCCGGCGCGGCCACCGACGGAGGTCCGACCGTGACGCCCCTTCCCCCCGTCGCCGATCCGCGCGAGGCCGCGCCCCCGACCGACCGTCCGCTGGTCGAGGTCGAAGGCCTCGCCAAGCGCTTCGATCTTTCCAAGCCGTGGCTGAATCGGGTGGTCGAGCGGGCGCCGCAGCGCTTCGTGCACGCCGTCGACGGCGTCTCCTTCTCGATCCGCAAGGGCGAGACCTTCGCCCTCGTCGGCGAATCCGGCTCCGGCAAGTCGACCATCGCGCGCATGATCGTCGGCCTGATCGCCCCGACCGCCGGCGCGATCCGGTTCGACGGCGTCGATCTCGGCGATCGCGGCAACGCCGCGGCGGTCGCCCGGATCCGGCGACGCTTCCAGATGATCTTCCAGGACCCCTACGCCAGTCTCAACCCGCGCTTCCGCGTCGCCGACACCATCGCCGAACCGCTGCGCGCCTTCGGGCTGGCGAACGATCGGGCCGAGCGCGAGGCGCGGGTCGCGGAACTGTTGCGGCTGGTCAATCTCGATCCGAGCGTCGGGCGGAAGTTCCCGCACGAATTCTCCGGCGGCCAGCGTCAACGCATCGCGATCGCCCGCGCGCTCGCCGCCAACCCCGACTTCGTCGTCTGCGACGAGCCGACCTCGGCCCTCGACGTGTCGGTCCAGGCGCAGGTCCTGAACCTGATGCGCGATCTCCAAGATCGACTCGGGCTGACCTATCTGCTGATCACCCACAATCTCGCCGTGGTCAAACACATGGCCGACGACGTCGGCGTGCTCTATCTCGGGCGACTGGCCGAGGTCGCTCCGGCGGCGTCGTTCTTCGCCCGGCCGCGCCACCCCTACGGCCGCATGCTGCTCGATTCGGTGCCGAACCTGCACGTCGCCGGCCATCCGCGCCGCTTCGTGACCGGCGAGATCCCCGATCCGCTCGATCCGCCCTCCGGCTGCACCTTCCATCCGCGCTGCCCGTCCGCCGTCGAGCGTTGTCGCGCCGAGCGCCCCGCCCACACCCGCCGCGGCGACGCCTCGGTGGCGTGTTTCGTCGAAGACCTCGAACCCGCCGGCTGACGCCGGCGGTGCTCAGACCGTCTCGCGCGCGAAGGCACGCCGATAGAGGGCGGGCGACGTCCGCAGCTTCGCCCGGAAGCGCTGGCGCAGCGACGTCGCCGAGCCGAAACCGGTGCGACGCGCGATCTCGTCGACGCCGAGGTCGGTGGTCTCGAGCAGGCGCTGCGCCTCCTCGATCCGCCGCTCGCTCAGCCACTCGCCGAAGCTGGTGGCGAAGCGCTTCTGGAAGCGGCGAGTGAAAGTGCGCCGCGTCAACCCGGCCGCCGCCGCGACCGCGTCGAGCGGATGGTCCTCGGTGAGAGTTGCGACGACCCCGTCGAGCGCCCGCGCGAAACGATCGGTCACCGGCGACACCGCCACCGGCCGTTCGATGAACTGCGCCTGCCCGCCCTGACGATGCGGCGGCAGCACGATCCGCCGCGCCAGACGCGACGCCGCCTCGACGCCGTAACGGGCGCGGACGACGTGGAGGCAACAGTCGAGCCCCGCCACCACGCCGGCCGAGGTCACCACGTCGCCGAGATCGACGTAGAGCACCTCCGGGTCGACCGCGACGGCGGGATGGAGCCGCGCCAACAGATCCGCCCAGGCCCAATGCGTCGTCGCCCGCCGCCCGTCGAGCAGTCCGGTCGCCGCGATCGCGAAAGCGCCGAGGCAGAGCCCGACCAACAGCGCCCCGCGCGCATGGGCCCGGCGCAGCGCCGCGACCAGATCGGCGAGCGGCGGCCGATCGAGATCGGTCCAGCTCGGCACGATCACGATCTCCGCGTCGTCGACGTCGGCGAGCGAGAACGGCACCGAGAGCGTCAGCCCCGCGTCGGTCCGGATCGGCCCCTCGGCGAGCGCGCAGACCCGGAAGTCGAAGTCCGGCAGCCCGAGCTCACGACGATCCTCGCCGAACACCAGACAGGGCACCGACAGATGAAACGGGCTGATGCCGTCGAAGGCGACGACGGCGACGACGGGCGCGGGCATCGAGACCTCCGGAACACGACGCCGAATGTCCCGATTCTTTCGATGAATGTCAAACGGGCCGATTTCGCGATCCCGCGCGACGGCTACCCTTCCGACATCGTCGTCGCTCGCATCGAAAGGAAAGCCCATGTCGACGTCTTCCCATCCCACCCCGTCCCCGAAGCGTGCTCTCGTCGTGGTGGACGTGCAGAACGAATACGACGGCGGCGCCCTCGCCATCCGTCATCCGCCGTTCGCCGAAACCGTCGCCAACGTCTCCCGCGCCATGGCCGCGGCGACGGAAGCGGGAATCCCGATTGTCGTCGTCCGCCAGACCGCGCCGAAGGAGAGCCCCACCTTCGCCGCCGGCAGTCACGGCGCGGCGCCGCACCCGGCGATCGCCGACGCGCCGCACGACCACACCGTCGACAAGGCCCTGCCGAGCGCCTTCACCGGCACCGATCTCGAGGCCTGGCTCCGCGCTCGCGGCGTCGATACCGTCGTCGTCGCCGGCTACATGACGCACAACTGCGACCTGTCGACCATCGTCCACGCGCTGCACATGGGCTTCGCCGTCGAGTTCCTGTCGGACGCGTCGGGGTCGATCCCCTACGCCAACGCCGCCGGGATCGCCTCGGCCGAGGAGATCCATCGGGTGATCTGCGTCGTGCTGCAGTCGCGTTTCGCCGCGGTCGTGTCGACCGACGCCTGGATCGCCGCCGTGCGCGAGGGAACCGTCCTCGAGCGCGACACCATCGTCGCCTCGCACCGGCGCGCCCTCGCCGCCGATCTCGCGAACCACCGGACGGCGTGACGCGACCTTCCGCGTCGCCGGGCGGAGAACCCTCCGCGCTCCGCCCGCTCGGCTCCCCTTCCCGTCGAATTCCCGCTCGACCCCGTACCGCCTTCCGGCGACCGAACACACCCGTCCCGCTCCGCCACCGCCGAAGCCCTTCCACAACCCGTGTGAGGCCTCGCTGCGACACATGCATAGATCGTTGCATTACAGGATTGACAACAAAAAATTGCAAATCTATCTTCACAATAGATGAAATAAATTTTGCAACCTTTGGTGTGTGCGACACGAATATTCCAATGCAAAACATGTGGGTCGCCACAGAGGACGAGCCGCTCGGCGTATATCGGAGAATAAATCCGTCGTGGCAGATGTCGATGATGCGGACAAGTGGGCGATCGACAGCGGATCTGCAGGATGGGCAGGATCCGAGATCCTATCGTTCAACCTGGGCGTGGATCGCGTAAAGAGTATAGAGTTCGACGGGATCTCTCTCGATCCGGACGATCCGAAGCTCGATTGGTTCTCTCTCGCCGGCACCTCGGCGACCGGAGGGCCCTATCCGCCCGATTTCGCCTTTTCCCCGTTCGACAGAACCCAGTTGCAGCCGCGTCAGCCGTTCGCGGTCTTCGACGCGCCGTTCGGTTGCGGCAACGGCTTCGCGGAACTCGTCCGCAACGCCAGTCCGGCGCCGGCCCCCGCGACCCTGCGGTCGTCCGCCCATCACCGCATCGTCAATTTCGCCAAGGCGCACTCGGATTTCTTCGCCTGTGGCGCGACGCCCGTGCTGCACGCAGCGTCCGACGAGGGCGTGATCGAATGGTTCTCCAACGACGACCTCCTGAACGACGACCTCCCGAATCGGGGGGCCGAGACCCCGCTCGTCGGCCATGGATACGGCCCACCGCTCGGGCGATTGCCCGACCCGCATCGCCGCGGCATCGCGGCGGGGACGGTCGGTTTCGCCACCGTCGCCGACGATCGTCCGATCTGGGTTCGGGCGACCCCCTTCGGGGCGAGCCGGCAGAGCCGCGACGTCTGCCCCTGTGACCGAGCGCTCGGTGCGCCGATCCGGCTCGCCGGCGGATTCGTCTGGCCGATCAGCTACGAAGGCCGCGTCCGGATGGCGGTGCGCGCCGACGCGGTGGAAGCGCCGTGGAGCCATCGCGAGGTCGCCCGACCCGCCCCGCCCGCCGACCTGGCGCCGCCCTGCCGACTGGACGGCGACGTCGCCGCCTGGGTCGGCGAGGAGGGCTATCTGATCGGCCACGCGACCGACTGGTCCTGGCATCGCTGGCCGGAGGGCTTCCGCGCCCTCACCCCTCACCGCCCGCATCTCGACGCCCAGGGCGGCGCGTGGCAGTTCGGAACCGCCCCGTCCGGTTACGCCTTCGCGAAACTCTCCTCCGGCGGACAGGATCTCGTTCCCACCAACGGCCACCACGTCGAGGGCACGCGGTTCACCATCCAAGGCACCGATCTCCTCGAGCGTCCGGTCTTCGACGACCGCGACCGCCGGACGATCCGGGCGATCGACGGCAAGCTGGCGGTACCGGTCCTCGACTTCGAGGACGGCGCGATCGTCGCGCTGTCGTCTCTGTCGGCCACCGCCGGACCGGAGGATTACCTCTCGGCGCCCGGCGGCCCGCCCGCCGTCTTCGATTATTGGTTCCTGTCCCGCACCGATTGCAGCCTGACCAACCTCCACGCCGGGATGATGAAGTGGACCCGACGGCGGGATCTCCAGGCCTTCGTCTTCGCCGGACGCCTGTTCCTCACCAGCAGTTGGGAGAAGCGATGCGTGGTCTACTCCGCCTGACCGCCCGTCTGCGCCGCTTCGTCGTCCTCCTCGGCATCGTGATGCCGGGAAGCGCGCTCGCCGCGCCGGGGCAAGTGTATCTCGTCCAGGCGAGTGGTTGGATGGACGGATACCTGAACGACACCGGCGGCGCCTTCCAGGCGACGATCGCAGACTTCGTCCGTCTCACCCAGGTCGACGGCTGGCCGATCGCGGTGGCGAGCTTCAACCGACAGGACGAAGCGCGCCTGCGACCGGGCGACTGCTCGCCGCGAACCCTCTATCCCGTCGACGGCTGCGACGAGACCTCGCGTCTCGCCCCCTGGTCGGCCGGCGGCGTCGCCGGCGCCCTGGCCGAGGTCCGCATCCCGAAGAACCCGAACGGCAGCCTCGCCAACGCCTTCCTCGACGAGGCGCTGCTGCGCGCCCGCGACATCGAGCTCGGCGCGAATCCGCAGGGCGTCGTGTGGATCGTCACCAACAACAAGAACGCGCCGATCGGCGAGATGTCCGAACGCGCCGTGATCGACAGCAGCCGTCGCTTCCTGCGCTCCCTGACCGACGATCCGCAGATCACCGCCGTCTCCGCCATCCCGGTGGAGATGCGGGCGGCCAGCACCGCCTATCCGCGCTTCGGCGTCCATTCCGGTTTCATGATCTACGGCGTCGCCTACGGTGAGAGCGGCCGTCTGTTGCTGCGCTACGTCACCTCGCGGCCGGACCTGATCGCCACCTTCGGCCACGCCTTCAAGGTTCGCCCCCTCGACGACGAACCGCTGCGATTGCGGATCGCCGCGCAGAAGGTGGACGACGCCGTCGACGTCGCCGAGGACGGCGACGACGGTCTGCGCGTCACCGGAGTTCAGATCGGTCGGCGGGCGCCGCTGGTGTTGCACGCCACGCTCGAGAACACGGTCTACCCCTTCGTCATCGACAAGTCCTCGTTGAAGCTCGCCTGGGCGTCGGACACCGGGAGCACCGCCGGAATCCTCAACGCCGGCATCGATCCGGAGGTGGTGGCGGGCATCCCGCCCGGCTCCTCCGGGGAGATCACCGTCACCCTCGACTTCTCGGCGGTCCGACCGGAGGAACTGAGCTGGTTCAAGTCGCAACGGTTCGAGGAGAGCGGGCGGCTGCAACTCCAGATGAGCGACCTCGAGTTGTCCGCCGATCCGGCCGCGCTCGGGCGCCTGCGCAAGGTCTATCTCGGCAACACCGTCGGTCCGGACGAGCCCTCCGCCGATCGGCTGGCCATCCCGGACATCTTCCTCGCCGGTCACCGGGTCGCCAAGTCGGACGGATCGATCGCGATCCGCTTCGTCGCCTCCGCCTTCCCGATCGAAACCTTGGAAGCGATCGGGGCGATCCTCGCGGCCCTGCTCAGCGGCGGGCTCCTGGTCGCCCAATTCACCACGCGTCGCCGGCAGACGGTGATGATCGAAGGTCAGCCTCAATATTTCCCCCTGCGCCCCCTGCAACGAGTCGTCACGACGGCGGGATCCGGTCGCAAATACGTCGTCCGCGGCGGTTTCTTCGGATCGAAGAGCGCCAAGGCGACGCAGATCGACTGATCGACGACCATGGTCTGGAGAAGGATGATGAACGACATACCGATGATCCTGGCTCAGAAGCAGACGACCCCGGTTCCCGTCCAGGTCGCGCCGAAGCCTCCGGCGACCCCGCTCGCGCCGGTGGCCGCTCCGCCGCCGCCGCCGCCGCCGCAGACCGCCGCCACCGTCGGCACCAAGGGGAACATCGGGGAGTTGCCGTTCAACGGTTTCGACCTCGGCGTGATCGCCGGGATCACGATCCTGGTCGCGCTGATCGCCCTGATCCCGAAGGGTCTGATCACCCGTCATCTGGTGTCGCACCGGGCGACGCCGAGCGCCGCCAGGCTCGCCGCCTGGTCGGCCTGGTTCTTCGTCGTGGTGACGGCGGCCTTCGTCCTCACCGGCGCGCTCGGTCACCTGTGGACGGTGATCGTCTTCACCGTGGCGGGTGGCGCGCTGTCGCTCCTCCTCCTCGTCGCGACGATCGTCTTCTTCTCGAGGGCGCAACACACCCACCGCTGAGAGCGGTCGCAGGGACCCGTCCCTTCACCGCGGAGCACGACACATGAACACGACCTTTCCCAATTTCGACACCGGGACGGCGCCCGCCTCCGACCGCTCCGTCGAGGTTCGCCCGACGGTCTTCGTCGCCGTCGGCGGCACCGGCATGGAGATCGCGCTGCGCCTGCGTCGCCGCATCCTGCAGGCGGATTGGAACGGCAGTCGGTTGTCGACGCTCGCCGACTTCCCGCCCGCCGCCTTCCTCTACTTCGACACCGACACCAACACGCCGGTGGAGAGCAACAAGTCGAAGCGGCAGGATCCGCTCTCCGAACTGGTGGCGTTCGGGCCGAAGGAGGCGATCCAGAACAAGGTCGACCTCGTCTACTACCGCGACGAGGCCCGCCACAAACCCAACATCGCCGACTGGATGCCGGCGACCGACCTGTCGCGGATCAACGCCGAGCACGGCGCCGGCCAGGTCCGGGCGATCTCGCGCCTGCTGTTCTTCCAGGAGTTCGGTCACGTCCGCAACTCGCTCATCGACTGCGGCCAGCGGGTGCTGCAGAACGTCTCCAACGAGGGTCAGCTGAAGCGGCTCGGCCTCGACGTGCAGTCGAACAGTCTGCGCGTCGTGGTGATCGCCTCGGTCGCCGGCGGCACCGGCTCGGGGGCCTTCATCGACATGGGCTATCTGGCCTCCGGCCTGCGGCTGGCGCCGCAATCGGACGTCGATCTGTTCCTGCTCCTGCCCGGCGGCTTCCAGGGCGCGAACCGCAATCGCGTCTTCGCCAACGGCTACGCGGCGCTCTCCGAGCTCGAATTCTGCATGCGCGGCGATCGGCGAGCCCCCTACGTCGGCCGCTGGACCGAAAACGACCGGCCCGAGGGGATCGAGCGGCCGTTCAAGGACGTCTATCTGATCGACAACAAGAACGTCGCCGGCGAACTGACCGGCGATCGCGACGTCGTCTTCGACATGGTCGCCGACATCCTGTTCGAGGACTTCGGCAACAGCGACTTCGCCCGCCGCAAGCGGTCGATCGGCGTCAATCAGCAGCAATTCAAGATGCGCCCCTACGCGCCCAAGGTCGGCGCCGGCGAGCAGGAGACGACGCTCAGCTACTACAAGGGCTATTCGAGCGTCGGCCAGTCGACGATCAACACCACCACCGCGCTCGAATACGACAAGAGCGTCACCGAGGTGACGTGGGGGATGATCGCCGCCTTCTTCGGCGTGCTCGCGACGGATCGCCAGAACGCGGTGCGGGCGGAGGAGCGGGACGGTTTCCTGCGCAGCCACCTCCATCTCGAGAGCACCGCCTGTCAGGACATTCCGCCGATCGGCCCGGACCGGATCGAGCATGCGGTCGCCGAATACGCGCTCGTCGACCGATTGCTGCTGCGCGAGGACAACACCCGGATCGACGGGTCGCTGATGCTCGAGATCGAGCGCGACATCGATCGGGTGAAGCACGAATTCGCCGAGCACGCCGACTGGTCGCGCGAGGTCGAGCGGGTCTACGACCGCCGTCAGGTCGACGTCGACGGCCGCCCCGGTCAGCAGGTCGCCTACGGCCCGCTCGGCGACGAGATCCGCAAGAACCGCGAGCGCATCGAGGCGGAACTTCTCGGCGAGGGCGAGAACGGCCTGCCCGCCCTCCTCTACCGTTACGTCGACGACCACGAGCGCGGCGGCCTCGACTACACTATCTCGCTGATCGAGGACGTCGTCCGCGCCTTGCGCGATCCCGCCGTCGGCGCCGCCGCCAAGCTGCGCGAGGCGCAGGCGCGCTACGCCAAACTCGCCAACGACACCCTCGATCAGAACTACGTGGCGAGCCTCAAACGCCTCTACGAGGCCTCCCAGAAGCGGCTGTTCTCCTTCGGCGGCGGCCGCACCATGGCGGAGGAATACATCGGCCACGCCCAGATCGACATCGGCGCCATCCTGCGGCTGCGGCTCAGGGCGATCGCCTGTCGCGAGGCGCTGGTCCTGCTCGACACCGTCTGCGATCGGCTCGGCGCCCCGCAGGGAACCGACGCCGCCACCGGCGAGCGCAAGGGCAGCGGCCTGGTCGGCGAATTCCTGTCCGGCCGGGCGACCGTGCAACGCCTGCTCGGCAACGTGCGGGCGCAGATCGAGCGGGTCGAGGACATCATCCGCCGCCCCGACGGCGGCACCTACTTCACCGTCCCCGACCGCCGCTTCGAGATCGACACCTCGAGCGACGACCTGCTCGAATGGGGGCGCGAGGCGTTCAAGGGCGAGGGCGGATCGCGCGGCCTGTTCAAGCGTCTGCAGGACGACAAGGAACAGGCGCGGATCATCAACATGGTGCTCGAGGAATCGAACCGCCGCTTGGTCAGGTATCTGCCGAAGATCGGATCGTGCACCGACGCCCTGCGCGCCCTGCCCGAGGATGCCCGTCGCGACCTCTTCCGGCGCATGGTCCAGCGCGCCATGCCGTGGATCGACGCCAAGTTCGATCGCGACGAGCTCAAGATCGGCGAGGAACAGTACAAGCTGGTCGTCGCGGTCAACGACAAGGCCGAATTCCAGCGGGAATTCGGAAGCCTCGTCAACACCTGCCTGCCCTCCCGGGTCGGCATCAAGACCGTCGGCTTCGAGGAGACGTCGGTCCGCGGCAAGATCGTCTGCTACTGCGAGCTGTCGGGCATCCCGCTCGACGTCGTCGACCCGCTGCGCAGCGAATGGCGCCGCGCCTACGACGAGGAGATGCGCCGGCCGGACGCGATCCCCCTCCACAACCACCGCGACTACGAGCAGTTTCCCGCTCCCGTGGTGCCGAAGTCGGAGGAGCTCGCCCGTCAGCGCGCCGAGATCGCCCTCTATCTGAAGGGCGTGTTGCTCGGTCTGATGTCGCGCAGCGACGACGGCGACTGGCGCATCCAGATGCGGCCGAACGATTGGCATCGCGCCGGCACGGAGAAGAAGATCCGTCGCTCCAACTTCATGCTGTCGCAACAGGAGAAGCTGCGCGAGCAGGTGCGGGTGGTCGAGGATCGCCTGACGTCGTCGCAACTCCTGGCGATGGCGGCGCTCGCCCGCTGGACCGCCGACCGAGTCTACGCGCCGCGCCGCGTCGAGATCGACAAGCGCGAAATCCGTATCGGCGGCCTGCCCAATTCCGTCGCCGAGGATCTCTGCCGCGACTATCTGGCGAAGTTCGAGCGGCGCTATCCGAAGTTCGAACCGCCGGAGACGGTCGAGCAGGCGATCTGGTCGCTGATCGACGGCGACGCCCTCGACGCCTGGACCGAGGTGGTGCGCGGCAGCGCCGAGGAGACCGATCCGAACGAGGTCGAGCGCGACGGCGAACCCGGTCAGAAGGCGACCGACAAGCGGCGGATCGACGCCCGCCGCTTCACGCCGGAGACGATCGAGGGGCTGCTGCGCCCCGGAACGACCGCCCCGACGCCGCAACCGACGGCGATCCCCGCGGCCTCCGTCGCGGCGCCCCCGCCGCCGCCGCCCCCGTCGAACGGCCGACGCTTCTGGGTCCACACCGCCGCCGGCGGCGTGGTCGGTCCCTTCGACGGCGGTCGGCTCGCCGAGATGGCGATCGCCGGCACGTTGGCGCGCGACACCCGGGTCTGCGCCGAGGGCACCACCACGTGGCTGCGCGCCGACGAGACGGCCGAACTCGGCGCGGTCTTCGGCGCCGCCGCAGGATCGCCGCCGCCCCCACCGCCCCCACCGCTCGGGTGATCCCGATCCGCCCCGTCTCTCGCTTCGCTTCGAAGTTTCAGCCAGAGGAGAATCCTTCATGAGTCACCGTCGCAAAGGGTCGATCGCCCTCCTTCTCGTCTCGTCCTCCCTCGTTCTCGCCGGCTGTACGACCACCGCAGGTCCGAAGCAGACCCAAGGCGCCCTGCTCGGCGGCGCCGGCGGCGCCCTGACCGGCGCGCTCATCGGCAACGCCGTCGGCGGTCGCGACGGCGCCCTCGTCGGCGGCGCCATCGGCGCGCTCGCCGGAGCGGCGATCGGCTCGGAGATCGGTCGCGAGATGGACGAACGGGACCGCGCGATGTGGCAGGAGGCGCACGAGCGCGCCGTTCGTCAGGCCAGGGCGGGCAGCCGCGTCAGCCAGCGCTGGCACAACAATGCCACCGGCAGTTCCGGCCAAATCACCACTCTGCGCACCTATCAGAAGAACGGCCAGACCTGCAGCATGGTTCGCGACGTCTACTTCAAGGGCGGCGCCAAACAATCCTATTCCGACGAACGCGAGCTCTGCTCGGGGTCCGATGGATTCATCTGAGCCGATCATGGAACGTCTGCGAGCGTTCGTGGTCGCGGCGGCGGTGGTCGGGGCGAGCGCCACGACGGTCGTCGCCGCGGCCGATCGATTTCGTCCGGTCGACGTCTTCGACGAGACCTTGCGGGAGGTCTGGCCCCCGGGCAGCAGCCCGAGCGGGTCGGGCTTCTCCGTCGGTCCCGGTCGCGTCGTCACCGCCGCCCACGTCGTCGCCGGCTGTCGGGTGATGTGGGTGCGCACCAGCTCCTTGCGCCCGACGGCGGCGAAGCTCCTCGCGATCGACACCCGCGCCGACGTCGCCCTGCTGTCGGTGCCCGGGCTGACCGACCCGCGGCGCACCGTCGCGGCGGTCGCGCGCCCGGGCGAACGACTGGTGCTGCGCGGCTTTCCGCAAAAGAAAGGCAAGGTGGCCGTCTCCCCCACCGAAACCGGGGCGATCCAGACCGGCGAGACCGAGGATTCCCTCGGCGGCCCGGTGCTGGAAATGGCGGGGCGTGGTCCGGAGGGGTTCTCCGGCAGCGCGGTGACGAACACCGCCGGGCACGTCGTCGGCATGGTGGTGGCGCGCAGACACGGCGCCGAGGACCGCATCCTCGCCATCCCGGCCGATCGCATCCGCCTGTTCCTCACCTACATGGGGGTCGACTGGCGCGAGAGCCCTCCCCTCGCCGCACCTCCCCTCGCCGGACCACCCGCCGCGGAACCGAGCGAGACCGGACCGAGCGAAGCGGAGGCGACACCACGGTCGGCGCCGGGTCTCCCCCCCGGTCCGGCGCCGATCGAGACGTTTCAAGTGGGGTGCTCGCGATGATCGTTCGGTTCGTCGTGGCGGCGATCGCCGCTCTGCCGGTCTGGTCCGTCGAAGCGGAGGCGCAGGAGGTCCCCGCGCTCGCGGCGCTCTATTGCATCCCCGATCTGCCGCCGGATCGCGTCGCCGCCGACTTCTCCCGGCTGCTCGATCAACCCGACTGCGCCTGGACCATGGTCAAGAGAAACATCGAGACCCACGTGATCGGGATTTCCGAATGTCGCGAGGTCGCGGCGGTCCCCGGCTCCGATCGCTGCCGAACCTTCGTCTTCCAGGTCGCCAACCGAGGCGCGTACGCCACCCGCGCCTCGGGAGTGCGGTTCGCGATCAAGGGAACCGGACGCTGGTGCCACCGGATCTCCGGCGGCTGGTATGCCGACGAACCGGACCGCCTCCTCGCGTCCGTCGTCGACAGCAGCGGCCCAGCGCTGCCCGACAAGACCTGCCGCATGCCCGACGGCTGGTCGCGCCGCGAGGTCGCCGCCGTCGCGCCCCCGCCGGCACCCCCACCGCCGGTGCGAACCACGCCCCCCGAGACGGCGACGAGACCGTCCGGCCTCCCCGCTCCGACCGCAGCGTCGAGCCCGCCGCCCACGCCCGACGCTCCCGTCGCATCGCCACCCCCGGTCGCGTCGCCCCCCCCGGTCGCGCCGCCTCCGCGGATCGTCGTCCTGACGACCAAACCGGCCCTCGACACACCGTCTCCTCCGGCCGCCCCTCCCCAGCCGCTCTGTCTGTCGACCCACAAGGACGTCTGCGCCGATCTCGTGAAGCTTCGCTATCTCGCTTCCGCAACCGCCTCCGACGACGAATTGCGCAGAGCCGTCGGCGAATTCTTCACCGACGAGCGTCGATCGACCTCCTCGCAACTGCCGTCGAAATCGGATCTCGAAGCGACCACCGCGGCCGCGGTGGCGCGCTCCCGGACCGTGCCGACCTGCGCGGTCGCGACGACGACGCCCGGGTCGATCGTCGCCTGCGGCAGAAGCTGACCATCGGAGGATCACCGTGGGACGCCGCGACGACGAAACCGAAGTGCCCAGGAGATCCGCCATGTCGGCCGAGGTCGAGACGATCGTCTGTTCCGAGTGCGGCAAGAACCTGTCGCCCACCTTCCGCTTCTGCGTCCGGTGCGGCGCCGCCGCGCCTCCCCGCAGAGCCGCTCCGGTCGCTCCGCCGCCGATCGCGCCGATCCGCCCCACGCCGTTTCTCGCCGTCACCGGAACGATCCGCCCGCTCGACGCCGCGACGCCCCCACCCCACGACGACCGCGACGCGAAGCCGCAGCCCCCGCCGCCGCCGACCAAACCCACGCCGAGCGGCACGTCTCGATCTTCGACGAAGGTGCTCGCCGTCGTCGCCGGAATCGCCGGGATCGCGGTCGGGCTCACCGCTATTTTCGGCCATTTCCCGTTCGCCGGAGACGTCGCGCCCCAGAAGCTCACCGTGACGGTCGGTCCGGATCGTTGGGTCGACGTCGATCCCCGGGCGACGTTCGGGGTCGACCGAGACTTCGTGGTGCTCGGCGACGGGCCTCTGAGGATGCGGACCTCGTCGGGCAAGCCGGTGCTGTCGAACGGCGCGCCGGTGTCGCTGGGAAACGTCGGCGCCGACCGGATCGAACTGAAGTCCATCGGCGGACCGCAGACGGTGACCCTGATGTCGCGCTGATCACCGCGCCGCAGCCCCTCGCCTCCGCTCGCGCCGGCAGAGTACGGAAGATGCGGCGGAAAACACGAAAGCCGCCCTTGTTCGGGGCGGCTCTGCGTCGCGTGGGTCGAGGCGACCGGTCCCGGCGGACGGACGGCCGCGAGGACGTCGTCAGGCCTTCGGCTTCAGCGTGTTCAGATCCGGGAACGGACGCACCGGATCACGCCCGTCCCAGCCGATGCTCGATTCGCGGATGAGATCGAACAGCAGCCCCTTGGGCCCGCTCACCTCCGAGAGCTCGATCACCGTGCCCGGATGGCCGGCGTCGGTCTCGAAATAGACGTAACGCCCGCCGACCCCGACCTGACCGCCCATGCCCACCTTCAACCCCGCCTTCTCGGCGACCGCCATGTGCTCGTCGAAGGTGGTGGTCCAATAGGCGAAGTGTTGCCCGCCGATGTGACCCGCGTTCAGGAAGTCGAGATACATCGACGGCGCATCGTTGCGCTGCTGCACGAGCTCCATCTGAATGAAGCCTGAGTTGGCGAGCGCGACGGATCTTTCGATCGGCGACGGACGACCGTGATAGGTGAAGTCGGCGTCGACGATCCGCTCGGCATAATACCAAGGGCCGATGCCGAGCACCTCGCTCCAATGGCGCATCGCCGCCTCGATGTCCTTCACGACGTAACCGATCTGGCGGATCTCACCGAACAACCTGCTCATGGCCGCTCTCCCTGGGATGACGTGTCGCAGCAGCTTCTAACAAAGATCACACACGTAGACAACGATTATCACATGAGTTATGTTATTTTCCGAGGTGAAGAACAAGCAGGGAGTGAATTCAAAATGTCGGCCCTCACCCGTCGCACCCTCGTCAAAGCCGGTCTTCTCGCCGCCCCCGCGAGCCTCTGCATGCCCTGGGTCTCGTCCCGGGCGGCAGCCAAGATCGTGATGAAGTACGGAAACAATCTGCCGCTCACCCATCCCCTGAACATCCGCGCCGCCGAGGCGGCGGAGAAGATCAAGACCGCCACCGGTGGCGATCTCGACATTCGCATCTTCCCGAACAATCAGCTCGGTGGCGACACCGACATGCTCAATCAGGTGCGTTCGGGCGCCATCGACTTCTTCACGCCGTCGGCCCTGGTCATCGCGACCCTGGTGCCGGCCGCGCCGATCAACGCCGTCGGTTTCGCCTTCTCCGGCTACGACGAGGTGTGGGCGGCGATGGACGGCGATCTCGGCGGTTTCATCGGCGACGGGATCGAGAAGGTCGGCCTGCACATGATGCGGACGGTCTGGGACAACGGCTTCCGCCAACTGACCACCTCCGGCAAGCCGGTGGCGACGCCGGAAGATCTCGCCGGCATCAAGATTCGCGTGCCGGTCAGCCAGCTGTCGATCAGCCTGTTCCAGGCGCTCGGCGCCGCGCCGACGTCGATGCAGTTCTCCGAGGTCTACACGGCGCTGCAGACCAAGGTGGTCGACGCGCAGGAGAACCCGCTGCCGATCATCCAGACCGCCAAGCTCTACGAAGTGCAGAAGTACGGAATGCTGACCAACCACATCTGGGACGGCTACCTGTTCGTGGCCTCCGGCAAGACGTGGTATCGATTGCCCGAGGCGATGCGCAAGATCGCCGAGGACGCCCTGAACGAGGCCGGCCGCAAACAGCGCGACGACATCGCCAAGCTCAACGCCTCGCTCCAGGCCGAACTCGAGGGCAAGGGCATGATCTTCAGTCGCCCCGACCCCGCTCCGTTCCGTGAGGTTCTGAAGAAGGCCGGATTCTATGTCCAGTGGCGCGAGAAGTTCGGCGACGAAGCCTGGACCCGTCTCGAGAAATACGTCGGAAAGCTCGGGTGACGCCATGACCACGACCTCGCCGGACCTCGTCTCCGGCGGGTTCGCCTCCGTGAAGGCGGCCTGTGGTCGCCTCGAGCGCGGGATCGCCCTGGTGACGGAAGTCCCCGGTGCGATCCTCGTCGTGGTCGAGGTGCTGGTGCTCTTCGCGGGCGTGACCTTTCGCTACGGCCTGCATCGGCCGCTCGTCTGGTCGGACGAACTCGCCTCCATTCTGTTCCTGTGGCTGTGCATGCTCGGCGCGGTGGTCGCCCAGCACAAGGGCGGCCACATGCGCCTGACCCTGATCGCGCGCCTCCTGCCCGAACGCTGGGCGGCGCGCATCGAGACCGTCTCCTCGCTCGCCGTGCTGTTGTTCCTGGGATTGTTGATCCAGCCGGCGTTCGAACACGCCGTCGATCAGATGATGATCACCACCCCGGCGCTGCAACTGCCCGACACGGTGCGCTCCGCCGCCATCCTGACCGGCCTCTGCCTGATGCTGGTGATCGGCGTGCTGCAGATCGTCCAACGCGCCAAGCTCGCCGACGTCGTCGCCGGCGTCGTCCTCTTCGCCGCGATCGGCGGGTTGATCCAGGTGTTCCTGCCGCAACTGCAGGACATGGAGAACTGGAATCTCCTCGTCTTCTTCGGCATCGGCGTCACCGCGCTGGTGCTCGGCGGCGCGCCGATCGCCTTCGCCTTCGGCCTCGCCACCACCGTCTACCTGAACTTCATGACCTACATGCCGATGAGCATAGTGATCAGCCGCATGGACGAGGGCATGTCGACCTTCGTGCTGTTGTCGATCCCGTTGTTCGTCCTGCTCGGTCTGCTGATCGAGGTCACCGGCCTCGCGGCGGCGCTGGTCAACCTGCTCGTCAGTCTGGTCGGCCACTTCAAGGGCGGCCTCTCCTACGTGCTGATCGGCGCGATGTATCTGGTCTCCGGCATCTCCGGCTCGAAGGCCGCCGACATGGCGGCGATCGCGCCGGTGCTGCTGCCCGAGATGCAACGCCGCGGCAAGCAGCCCGGCGAGCTGATCGGCCTGCTCTCCTCCTCCGCCGCGATGGCCGAGACCATTCCGCCCTCGATCGTGTTGATCACGGTCGGATCGGTCACCGGCGTCTCGATCGCCGCGCTGTTCACCGGCGGTCTGCTGCCGGCGGCGGTCGGCGCGGTGGCGCTCGTCTTCGTCGCCTTCCTGCGCTCGCGCGGCGAGGACACGTCGCAGGCGGAAAAGGCCTCCTGGGCGAAGATCCGCTCCTCGCTCCTCGCCTCGATCCCGGCGTTGCTGCTGCTCGCCCTGATCCGCTGGGCGGTCGTCTCCGGCGTCGCCACCGCGACCGAGGTTTCCACCCTCGGCGTCGTCTACACGGTGGTGGTGGCGGTGCTGGTCTATCGGCGCTTCCCGCTCGACCGCGTCTGGCCGATGCTCTGCGACACGCTCGCCCTCTCCGGCGCGATCATGATCATCCTGGGCTGCGCCACCGCCATGGCCTGGGCGCTGACCCAGTCGGGATTCTCCCAACAGCTCGCCCACGCCATGTCGCAGATGCCGGGCGGTGCGACCGGCTTCGTGATCCTGTCGATCGCCGTCTTCGCGGTGCTCGGCAGCGTTCTGGAAGGCATCCCCGCGATCGTCGTCTTCGCGCCGCTGCTCTTCCCGATCGCCAAGGATCTCGGCATCGAGCCGATCCACTACGCGATCATGATGGTGCTCTCGATGAGCCTCGGCCTGTTCACCCCGCCACTCGGCATCGGCTTCTATCAGGCCTGCGCCATCGGTCGGGTCGAACCGGACAAGGCGATGCACGCGATCTGGCCCTACATGGCCGCGCTTCTCGCCGCCGCCGCCGTGGTCGCGGCCTTCCCCTGGCTCTCCAGCCCGCACTTCTGAGGGCATGCGTCAGGCCCTCCGGACGAGAAGCCCCCGCGACCGGATCCGGTCGCGGGGGCTTCGCGTTTCGCGGCTCGCGACGGCCGTCGCCCCGGCGGAAGATCGCGGCATCCGCTCCCCCGATGGCTCCAGACGTGAAGAGGGCGGCCCCGGAGCCGCCCTCTCGTCTTCATCTCGATGTTCGCCTCAGGCGGCGCGGGGTCGGGTCCGGAAGCCGGCGCCCTCGATCGCCTCGTCGACCGAATAGCCGTCGTGGATGATCGCGCGGCAGGCACGCATCACGGCGATCGGTTCGGCCGCCTGGAAGATCGCCCGGCCGAACAGAATGCCCGCCGCGCCGGCCGAAACGATCGAATGGACGAGTTCCAACGTCCCGCGATCCGAGCCGTTGCTCGGGCCCCCGGCGAGCATCACCGGCACCGAGGTCTCCCGGACGATGCGGGCCAACGCCTCCCGGCTGCCCGGCCAATCGGTCTTGATGACGTCGGCACCCATCTCCATGCCGACCCGGACATGAAAGCGGACGAACTCGCCGTCGTTGACGTCGGCCGCCTTGGCGTGGCGCGCCCCCATCGTCTCGACGATGTGGACGATGCCGGCCTCGCGCGCCGCGGCGTTGACGGCGGCGTTGTCGCGAAAGGCGTTGGTCTCCTCGGCCGGATCGTTGTGGGCGACGAAGAGATAGGTGATCACCGCCTCGGCGCCGAGGCGCACGGCGTCATCGACCCCGGCGATCAGCCGCGTGTGTCCGTCGGGATAGGCGAGTTCGCCGCCCTCCCGCCACATCGTGGTCTGGTCGAGGCGCAGGATCAGGGCGGGTCCGCGATTGGCGACGAGGCGCGCGCCGTGCCGCATCGCCGAGCCGAGCGGCAGGATCACCGCGTCGACACCGGCCTCGGCCATCGTGTCGAGCATCGCTTCGGGCGCCTCCAGGCCCTTCAGCGCGCCCAACTGCAACGCGTGATCGAAGGCGACGCAAAACCCTCGGTGAGATGCGCCGGGCAGGATGCGGGAGAGGCGAATCTGCTTTCCGAGGGTCTGCGACATGATGCGTGGTCCTCTCACACGAGGTCGAAGGCGATGCCGGCCTGGCGCAGACGCTGCGCCGTCGCCGCGTCGAGGCGGGCGTCGATGAAGACGCGTCGGAATTCCGACAGGTCGGCGAAATGATTGAGTGCGCGGGTCGCGAACTTGCCGGCGGTCAGGAGCAGCACCGGCCGCTCCGCCGCCGCCATCAACGCCCGCTTCATCCGGACGACTTCCTGGTCCTGATGATAGAGCGCCGTGCCGATCGCCGCGGACGCCGACAGGAACGCCCAGTCGGCCCTGAGCTGCGACAGCGATTGTTCGCAGACGAGGCCGTAGAAGCCCTGCAGCGTGTCGGAATAATTGCCGCCGG
The DNA here is from genome assembly GCA_012517025.1 of Phyllobacteriaceae bacterium. Classification (GTDB taxonomy): domain Bacteria; phylum Pseudomonadota; class Alphaproteobacteria; order Rhizobiales; family Ancalomicrobiaceae; genus Pinisolibacter. Next base: position 19,767 of record JAAYVT010000568.1, read on the forward strand.
TCAGGATCAGCTGGACGTTCGAACACGACCTCAGCCGCTCGCACACCGCCAGCGAATTGGAGATCACCGTGACGTGCTCGATCGTCTCGAGCTCGTCGCAGATCGCCAGCGTGGTGGTGGAATCGTCGAGCATGATCACGTTGCCCGGCTCGATCAGGGCGCGGGCGGCGCGGGCGAGCGAGCGCTTCTCGGCGAGATCGATCTGCGAGCGATAATGGAAGTTGCTCTCGAACAGCAGCGAGCTCTCCGCCGTGGCGCTGCCGCGGTCCTTGCGCAACAGACCGCGGGTCTCGAGCAGGTCGAGATCGCGATGCACCGTCATCCGGCTGACGCCGAGGCGGTCGGCCAGGACGTCGACCTGAACCGTCTTCTCGTTCTGCACCAGGGCGACGATCGCGCGGCGGCGCTCTTCGGGCTTCATGATCGGCTCCATCGAATAGGACGCCGCGATCCGCGGCCGTCCGCGCCGGCGCGAGGACGGATTCCCCGGCAGGCCGACGTCGTCGTGAAGCGCATCCCTCTGCGGTGGTATCGCGTCATCTCACTCCCCTCAATGGCCGCTCATGACGCGCCCGAAATAATCCGGCGCGCCGACCTGGCCGCCCTTGAGCGTCAGTTCGATCCCGTCGACCGCCGCGTCGTTCGACGACACCCGACACAGCGGCGCCCCCGGCACCAGCGGTCCGGCGACGGTCAGGCTCTCCACCCCCATCGCACCGACGGCATGGCTGGCGCTGTCGCCGCCGGCGAGGGCGACGCGCCGCACCCCGGTCTCGGCGACGGCGTCGCGCACCACCCGCCCGAGCGCCGCGCCGAGCACGGCGGAACTGGCCAGGCCGTCGAGGCCGCGACGGCGCAACGCCTCGCGGGTCGGCGCCAGACGTGGATCGGAGGGCCCGCGCGCCGTGTGCACGACCACACCCGGACGCTGCGACAGCGCCGAGCGGATCTCGGACACCAGCGCCCCGTGCATCGTCGCCTCGTCGCCGGAAATCGCCGCGACGGTGTCGAGCGCCAGGA
>JAAYVT010000569.1 GCA_012517025.1 Phyllobacteriaceae bacterium
CGAGGTGGTGCTCGGCCCCGATCTCGGCCAATGCTGCGGCGGGCGCGTCACCCTGGCGATCGAAGTCCTCGACGGCGCCGATCTCGACACCGTCCGCGCCCTGGCGGAACGCGAGCGCGACGGCCCGTTCCTGACCGAGACGCCGACGACCGGGGCGACGCGGACGCGCCGAATTCGCGCCGACGCGCCGATCGCCGTCGGGCTCGGCGCCGGTGGCGTCCTGATCGAACGATTCGGCGACGATCGCAGGCCGCTGTCGTTGTTCGGCGCCGGTCACCTCGGCCGCGCCCTGGTGCTGGCACTGGCGCCGCTGCCGTTCCGCGTCGATTGGATCGACGGCCGCGACGAGGCCTTCCCCGCCGCGCATCCCGGCAACGCCGTCGCCCGCCGCCTCGACGACCCGCTGCGCGCCGTCGCCCGCGCCCCCGCCGGCGGCTTCATGCTGGCTCTGACCCACGATCACGCCCTCGATCTCGCCCTCGTCGACGCCGCTCTGCGCCGGCCCGAGATCGCCTGGATCGGTTGCGTCGGCTCGAAAAGCAAGCGCGCTCGTTTCTCGAGCAAATTTCGTGAAATGGGGCATACGGACGCCGCGATCCGTCGTATGGTCATGCCCGTCGGCGCGGGGGGACCGCGGTCCAAGGCGCCGGCCGTGATCGCCGCGGCGATCGCCGTCGAACTGCTCGTCGCCGACGAATCGGCCCGCGCAGGGCGACCGAACGTGTTCGCGGAAGTGTCGACGAGTGAGGTGGGGGCATGAGCGAAAGCGCCGCGGCGACGAACGGACCCGAGGAGAGCCCCGCCGCCGCCCCCCTCGTCGAGGCGTGCGGCATCGTCAAGCGCTTCGGTTCCTTCACCGCCAACGATCGGGTCGATCTGGCGATCCATCCCGGCGAGATCCACGCTCTGCTCGGCGAGAACGGCGCCGGCAAGTCGACCCTGGTCAAGATGATCTACGGCTCGCTGCAGCCGACGGAAGGCCACTTCCGCTGGAAGGGCGAGCCGATCGTGGTGACCGACCCGGCCGCCGCCCGCCGTCTCGGCATCGGCATGGTGTTCCAGCACTTCTCGCTGTTCGAGGCGCTGACGGTGGCCGAGAACATCGCGTTGGCGCTGCCCGGCCCGCTCGACATGGCGGTTCTCGAGACCCGCATCCGCGATCTCTCCCGCGACTACGGCCTGCCGCTCGAGCCGCGCGCCACCGTCGCCGACCTGTCGGTGGGCGAGCGCCAGCGCATCGAGATCGTTCGCTGCCTGATCCAGGAGCCGAAGCTCCTGATCATGGACGAGCCGACGGCGGTGCTGACCCCGCAGGAGGCCGACCAGCTGTTTCTGACGCTGGAGCGGCTGGCCGGCGAGGGCTGCGCCATCCTCTACATCTCGCACCGGCTCGAGGAGGTGAAGCGGCTCTGCCACGCCGCCACCATCCTGCGCCACGGCAAGGTGGTCGCCCGCGTCGACCCGCGCAAGGAGACGGCGGCGAGCCTCGCCCGCCTGATGGTCGGCGCCGACGTCCACGCGATCCGGCCGAAACACGCCCGCGTCGCCGGTCCGCCGCGGCTCTATCTCGACAAGCTCGATCTCCCCGCCTCCGGCCCGTTCTCGGTGGCGTTGCAGGCGGTGACGCTGGAGCGGCTGGCCGGCGAGGGCTGCGCCATCCTCTACATCTCGCACCGGCTCGAGGAGGTGAAGCGGCTCTGCCACGCCGCC
>JAAYVT010000570.1 GCA_012517025.1 Phyllobacteriaceae bacterium
GAAAATCGTCGCGGCGCGCGAATTGGGCCTGCCGGTGGTGATCCAACAGCCGCCGGCTCGCCCCGACGTGCCGACGGTGGCGAGCGTCGCGGGCGTCTTCGCCTTTCTCGAGGGCGTCGCGGCTGAGCGCGGAGGCGCGGTCGGCCATCGACCTCACCCCTCGACGTAACGCGGCGACCACACCCAGGGCTCGCGCTCCGGTCCGCGATCGATCAGCCGGGTGTCGGAATTGCCGACGACGACGCAGGTCGCCATGTCGACCAGCGTGAGATCCGCCTCGGCGAGCGTCGACAGCGTCACCCGCTCGTCCGGCCGGCCGACGGCGCGGGCGAGGGCGACGACGGTTTCAGGACGCTTCACTCGGCGCAGGATCGCGAAGGCGTCGAAAATCTGCTTCGGCCGCGCCTTGGAGGCGGGGTTGTAGAGCGCGATCACGAACTCCGCCTCGGCCGCCGCGATCAGCCGCTTCTCCACCACCGCCCAGGGCTTCAGGTTGTCGGAGAGATTGATGGCGCAGAAGTCGCCGCCGAGCGGCGCGCCGAGACGGGCCGCCGCCGCCTGCATCGCCGAGACGCCGGGATGCACCGTGACGTCGAGCGCTCGCCGCTCGACCGGGCCGGTCGCCAGCGCCTCCATCACCGCCGAGGCCATCGCGAAGACGCCGGGATCGCCGCCGGAGACCACCGCGACGCGCCGGCCCTCGCCGGCGAGGTCGAGGGCGTGGTTCGCCCGGTCGAGTTCGACCCGGTTGTCGGAGGCGTGGCGGATCTGCCCCGCCCGTTCCGGGCAGCGAGCGACGTAGGGGGCGTAGCCGACGAGGTCGGTCGCCGTCGCGAGGATCGCGGAGGTCTCCGGCGTCATCCACCGTTCCGGCCCCGGACCGGTGCCGATCACCCGCACCCAGCCACCGCTCGTTTGCCGGCTCATGGTCTGCGGCCTTCGCCCGGAATCAGGATCAGGGAGAAGTAGGGGGCGCTGTCCTCGGCGCGCTCGGCGAGGGGGAGGACGATCTCGCCGGCCATCGTGCCGCGCTCGACGTAGGTCGCCCGCGCGGTCAGGCCGGCCCGCTCGATCGCCTTGCGAACCTTGGGAAAATTCGATCCGAGCTTCATGATCACGGCGGCATCGGTGGCCTTCAGCCGCTCGACCAGATCGTCCTCGTCGAGCGTGCCGGGCAGGACGGAGAGCTGGTCGTCGCCCCAGGTCATGGCGAGACCGGCCGCCGCCCAGCAGCCGGCCATGCCGGTGACGCCGGGGGTGATCTTCGTCGGGTAACGATCCTTCAGTCGGGCATGCAGATGCATGAACGAGCCGTAGAACATCGGGTCGCCCTCGCACACCAGGACGACGTCCTTGCCCATGTCGAGCACGTCGGCGATCGCCCCGACCGAGCGCTCGTAGAACTCGCGCAGGGTGTCGACGTAGACGTCGCTGCCGAAATGGCTCTCCGTCGTCATCGGATACCAAAGGGGCAGCTCGGGCTTTCCCTTCGGCACCCACTTGTCGACGATGGCGCGGGCGTTGCCGCGCCGCCCCGCCTTGGCGAAATAGGTGAGGAGGCCGGCGCTCTCGACCAGTTTCACCGCCTGGACGGTGAGGAGATCGGGGTCGCCGGGGCCGAGGCCGACGCCGTGAAAGGTACCCGGTTGCGTCATGGTCATTCCTTTGCACTGGCCAGCGCGTTGATCGCCGCCGCCGTCATCGCCGAGCCGCCCTTGCGGCCGCGCACCACCAGCCAGGGGACGCGGCCGTCGGCGACCAGCGCCTCTTTCGATTCCGCCGCCCCGACGAAACCGACCGGCATGCCGATCACCGCGGCGGGGAGGGGGGCGCCGGCGTCGAACATCTCGAGCAGACGGAAGAGCGAGGTCGGCGCGTTGCCGATCGCCACCACGCTGCCGGCGAGCTTCTCCCGCCACAGCTCCATCGCGGCGGCCGAGCGGGTGGTGCCCATGGTCTTCGCCAGGTCCGGCACGCGCGGGTCGTTCAGGGTGCAGATCACCTCGTTCGCCGCCGGCAGACGCGCCCGGGTGACGCCGCGCGCCACCATCTCGGCGTCGCAGAGGATCGGTGCGCCGGCCGCCAGCGCCGC
>JAAYVT010000571.1 GCA_012517025.1 Phyllobacteriaceae bacterium
AGGTGGTCGCCCTGTGGCCGGAACCGTGGATCAACGTCGGCGTCGAGCGCCTCGCCGGTGGGCGCCTGCGCTATCGGATCACGTCGCCCTATGGCGGGACGGAAGTCCTGCTGGCGGACGAGGTGTTGCACGTTCGCGGCCCGACCCGCGACGGCATGATGGGCCTCTCGCCGCTCCACATCGCCCGCGAGGCGATGGGCTTCGCCGTCGGGCAAGCCGAGACCGCCGAGGGCTTCATCCGCAATTCGTTGCGTCCATCGGGTGTGATCTCGTTCCCCGACAAGTTCGTGCAGAACACGGAACAGGCCGCTCGCGTTCGCCAGACGCTGCGGGAGAAGTATCAGGGCATCGGCAAGTCCGGCGAGATGATGATCCTCGACGGCGGCGCCAAGTTCGAGCGGATCTCGTGGACGCCGCAGGACGCCGAATTCCTCGCCAGCCGCAAGCTGGCGAACGAGGACGTCGCCCGGGTGTTCGGCATCCCGCCGACCTGCGTCGGCATCACCGATCGCGGCACCTATTCCAACACGGAGCAGGAGGCCCGCGCCCTCGTCCAGAACGCCCTCGGTCCGCTCGCTGCGCGGATCGAGGCGGCGATGATGCGGTGCCTCCTGACCGACGCCGGCCGCCGCACCTTCTACGTCGAGCACGACCTCTCGGCGCTCCTGCGCGGCGACGTCCAGGCGCGTTTCGAGGCCTACCGGATCGGCCGCGAGATCGGCGCCCTGTCGCCGAACGACGTCCGCCGCCGCGAGAACGAGCCGCCGATCGCGAATGGCGACGTCTACCACCAGCCCGCCAACTGGGTGCCCCTCGGCACCCAGGCGACCACGAAGGGGGCGTGACATGGCTCGACAGTCCGCTCTTCCGCACAGTCTCGCGCCCCGCCTCGTCGGCAAGGAGGCGGCCGCCGCCTATCTCGCGATTTCGACGACGAAGTTCGACGAGATGGTGCGGGACGGGCGGATGCCGCGTCCGAAGTGCATCGACAGGCGTCGCGTGTGGGATGTTCGGCTTCTCGACGCGGCGGCCGACGCTCTGCCGACCGAGGGCGGAGAGGACCTGGACGAATCTTGGAGCGACATCGATGCGGCGTAAGCTCCCTCCCTTCGTCGAGACCTGGAACGATCGACACGGCAAACGGCGGTTCTACTTCCGCCGTGGCAAGGGCCGTCGTGTCGCGTTGCCGGCCGACGTGGGAAGCCCGGAGTTCGACGAAGCCTATCGCAAGGCCCTCACGGGCGAGATCGAGCCCAAGCCCATGCGCAAGGGGCCGGCGGCGCCCGGCTCGATCGCCGCCCTGATCGTCTCCTATCGCCTCAGCGCGGCGTACATCGGCCTCAGGGCGACGACGAAGAAGGGCTACGCCACGCGCATCGCCGTTCTCGAGGAGAAGCACGGACACCGCTCGGTGCGCGGTCTCACCCGTGAGCGAATCATGGCCGGCATCCTGCAACCCTATGCGGAGAAGCCCGGCGCGGCGCTCTCGCTCCTCAAGATGCTGCGCATCCTGATCCGGCACGCGATCGACCTCGGATGGCTCGACCGCGATCCGTCGCTCGGCATCAAGCGGCCGAAGACACAGGAAATCCGGTCGTGGACCGACGAGGAGATCTCCGCCTTCGAGGCGCGGTGGCCGATCGGCACCAAGCAACGTCTGGCCTTCGCGCTCCACCTCTACACCGGGCAACGGCGCTCCGACGTCCATCGCATGACGTGGGCGGACTACACCGCCGGCACGATCCGCGTCGTCCAGCAGAAGACGAAGCACAAGCTCTTGATCCCGGTTCACCCGGCCTTGGCGAAGGCGCTGGCGGCGGCGCCGCGCGAGCACGTAACGATTCTCAACACCGCCTTCGGCAAGCCGTTCACGGTGGCGGGCTTCTCGCAGTTCATGCGATCGGCGATCACCGACGCCGGGCTCCCGCTCGATTGCCAGCCGCACGGCCTGCGCAAGGCCGCCGGCCGTCGCCTCGCCGAGGCGGGATGTTCGGCGCACGAGATCATGTCGATCCTCGGACACAAGACGCTTTCCGAGGCGGAACGCTACACCCGAGACGCCGATCAACTGCGTCTCGCAAGGGCGGCGATGGCGAAGATGACGGGGCAGAACGCGAACGACATTCCCCAACCCGTTTCGCCGGAGTTTGGGAATTCGGCCGAGAAGCCGAATAAATTCAAAGTCGCTTCGGGAAAGGTGGCACTCCCAACCGGACTCGAACCGGTGTTTTCGCCGTGAGAGGGCGACGTCCTGGACCGCTAGACGATGGGAGCAGCGGTGCGGCGCTTTCGGCGCCGGACGGGGGTCGATATAGCCGGCCCCGTGCCCCCACGCAAGTGGGGGCGAAGCGATTTCGTCGGCGAATTTCCACCTGGGGATAACCCGTCCCCGGGGGGAGCGAAACGGGCGGCGGTCGCCCCGCCGCCCGCGCGTCGTCTGCGGCTCAGAGGCCGCCGATGCACAGGTATTTGACGTCGAGATAGTCGTCGAGGCCGTATTTCGAGCCCTCGCGGCCGAAGCCCGACGACTTCACCCCGCCGAAGGGCGCCACTTCCGTCGTGATCACGCCGGCGTTGACGCCGACCTGACCGAACTTCAGCTTCTCCGACACCCGGAAGGCGCGGCCGAGGTCTTTGGTGAAGACGTAGCCGGCGAGGCCGTATTCCGAGGAATTCGCCATGGCGATCGCCTCGTCTTCGGTCTCGAAGCGGAAGAGCGGCGCGACCGGGCCGAAGATCTCGTCTTTGGCGAAGGCCATGTCGGTGGTCGCGCCGGTCAGGACCGTCGGTTCGAAGAAGGTTTGGCCGAGCGGATGGCGTTTGCCGCCGACCGCCACGTTCGCGCCCTTGGCGAGCGCGTCGGCGACGAAGCTCTCGACCTTCTTCACCGCCTTTTCCTCGATCAGCGGCCCCTGGACGACGCCGTCCTCGAAGCCGTTGCCGACCTTCAGCGCCGCGACGACGGCGGCGAACTTCGTCGCGAAGAGGTCGTAGATCCCGGCCTGGACGAAGAAGCGGTTGGTGCACACGCAGGTCTGGCCGGAGTTGCGGAACTTCGAGGCGACGGCCTGGGAGACCGCCAGATCGACGTCGGCGTCGTCGAAGACCAGGAACGGCGCGTTGCCGCCGAGCTCCATCGAGATGCGCTTGAGCCTGCCCGAGGCGCGGCCGGCGAGCATGGCGCCGACGGCGGTCGAACCGGTGAAGGTGATCTTCCGGACCGCCGGGTTCTCGACGAACTCGTCGCCGATCGGCGCGGCGGTGCCGGTGACGATGTTGACGACGCCGGCGGGAACCCCGGCCCGTTCGGCCAGGACGCCCCAGGCGAGGCCGGAATAGGGGGTGAGTTCGGCCGGCTTGACCACCGCCGTGCAGCCGGCCGCGAGCGCCGCGCCGAGCTTGCGGGAGATCATCGAGGAGGGGAAGTTCCACGGCGTGATCGCGGCGATCACCCCGACCGGCTCCTTCTGGACGAGGATGCGGCGGTCGGCCCAGGGCGACGGGATGGTGTCGCCGTAGACGCGGCGGGCTTCCTCGGCGAACCAGCGCACGTAGGCGGCCGAGCCCATCACCTCGCCCTTGGCCTCGGGCAGCGGCTTGCCCTGCTCGAGGGTCAGCAGTTCGCCGAGGGCCTGAGCGTTCTCGACGATCAGATCGGCGAGGCGATGCAGGATGGTGGCGCGCTCGGCGGCGGTCTTGGCCGACCACGCCGGGAAGGCGGCCTCGGCCGCGGCGATGGCGCGGGCGGTTTCGGCGCGACCGCAGTTCGGGATGCGGCCGATCTCGGTGCCGGTCGCCGGGTCGATCACGGCGTGGGTCTCGCCGCTGTCGGCCTGGACCCAGGCACCGCCGATCAGAGCGGCCTCGCGCAGAAAGGGATTGGGGGCGGCCATGACGTCTCCTCTGGGGGTTCGCGGGGGTGCGAAAGAGGACGCCGTCACCGGCCGATCGTCAAGGGTGGGGGCCGCGCGGGAGATCTGCGATCGGTTCGCGCATCGCTCAGCCGTGGCCGTGGCCGTGGCTGCCGTGGATCAGATCGCCGTGATCGTGATCGTGGGCGGCGACGGCGCCGTCGTGGCAGTCGGTGTGATCGTGGATGCCCTCGTGCAGGTGCTCGTGGACGTGGGCGTGCTCGTGGGTGTGGGTGTGGGCGTGCGGATGGGTGTGGACGAGGTCGCCGTGGCGATGCTCGTGGGTGTGGGTGTGGGTATGAGGATGGGCGTGGCGATGCTCGTGCGGATGGTCGTGCGGTGCCTCGTCCGCGTGGTCGTGGCCGCAGGTCTCGTCGTGCATCGGTTCCTCCCTCAGCGGTCGGCGCGCTCCCTCGGGTCGGGGCCGAGGATCTTGCGGATCACCGTCTCGCCGGCGTCGACCGTCATCTTGACCTGATCGGGCGTGAGTTTGAAGCGCGTGGGAACACGGCCGAGCTCGGCGGCGCGGGCGGCGCCGAGATCCTCGAACGACACCCGGTCGAGGCGGATCGACACCGCGTCGCAGGTCCAGCCGTCGGTCGAGCCGCGCACCTGGGCGACCTCCTCGGGGGTGAGCGAACAGCGCCACTGCTTCAGCCGCTGTTCCCACAGCTTCATCTGCAGCCGCATCACCTCGTAGGAGGAGCGCACGGCGCTGTCGACGGCGGTGTCGGCGACGGCGTCGAGCAGTTCCTGGGCGTTCGGCCCCTCGAGCGTCTTGGTCCAGTCGCCGGCGACGTTGCGACCGGCGTCGACGACGATGAACTGGAAGTCGGAGACGGAGATCGCGTCGGCCTTGGTCATCGGCCGCCACGGCTCGCGCGCCGCCGCCATCTGGACGTTGAAGGCGGACAGGCCCCAGTTGTCGGTGAGACCACCGTCGAGCAACTTGATGTATTGGACCTGATCGCCCTTGCGATAGTCGTCGAGGGCCTTCAGATAAGCTTTGACGATCGGCGAGGTGTCGCGGGCGTGCGCCTGCGCCTCGAGTTCGTCGGGCAGTTTGAAACCGCATTTCTGCGAATAGTTGCGGATCACCACCGGGGCGAAGACGATCGGCACGGCGGCCGAGGCGGCGACGGCCTCGGAG
>JAAYVT010000572.1 GCA_012517025.1 Phyllobacteriaceae bacterium
AAGACGCTGACCGCGCGCGCCGTCGCCGGCGAGGCCAACGTGCCGTTCTTCACCATCTCGGGCTCCGACTTCGTCGAGATGTTCGTCGGCGTCGGCGCATCCCGCGTCCGCGACATGTTCGAGCAGGCGAAGAAGAACGCCCCCTGCATCATCTTCATCGACGAGATCGACGCGGTCGGTCGTCACCGCGGCGCCGGTCTCGGCGGTGGCAACGACGAGCGCGAGCAGACGCTGAACCAGCTGCTCGTCGAGATGGACGGCTTCGAGCAGAACGAAGGCATCATCATCATCGCGGCGACCAACCGGCCCGACGTGCTCGATCCGGCGTTGCTGCGCCCCGGCCGTTTCGACCGCCAGATCACCGTGCCGAACCCGGACGTCAACGGCCGCGAGAAGATCCTCAAGGTGCATGTCCGCAAGGTGCCGATCGCGCCGGACGTCGACCTGCGCATCCTGGCGCGCGGTACCCCGGGCTTCTCCGGCGCCGACCTGATGAACCTCGTCAACGAAGCGGCGCTGCTCGCGGCGCGGCGCAACAAGCGCCTCGTCACCATGGCCGAGTTCGAGGACGCCAAGGACAAGGTCATGATGGGCGCCGAGCGCAAGACCATGGCGATGTCGGAGGAGGAGAAGCGGCTCACCGCCTATCACGAGGCCGGCCACGCCGTCGTCGGCCTGACCGTGCCGGCCGGTCTGCCCGTCCACAAGGCGACGATCATCCCGCGCGGTCGCGCGCTCGGCATGGTCAAGTTCCTGCCGGAGGGCGACCGCTATTCGATGAAGTACAAGGAGTACACCTCGCATCTCGCCGTCGCCATGGGCGGTCGCGTCGCCGAGGAACTCACCTTCGGCAAGGAGAACATCACCTCCGGCGCCGTCGGCGACATCGATCAGGCGACCAAGATGGCCCGCGCCATGGTCACCCGCATGGGCTTCTCCGACGAGCTCGGCCTCGTCGCCTACGGCGACAACCAGGACGAGGTCTTCCTCGGCATGTCGGTCGGCCGTCAGCAGAACGTCTCCGAGGCCACCGCTCAGAAGATCGACCGCGAGGTCCGCCGGCTGATCGAGGAGGCCTACGAGGAGGCCAAGCGCATCCTCACCGAGCGCCACGACGATCACATCAAGCTCGCCGAGGCGCTGCTCGAATACGAGACGCTGAGCGGCGACGAGATCAAGGACCTGCTCGCCGGCAAGCCGCTCGACCGCAGCAACGACAGCCACTCCGGCGCGCCGCGTGGCTCGGCGGTGCCGCCCGCCGGCACCGGTCGCGACGCCAAGGGCGGCGAGCCCGGCGTCGACCCGATGCCGCAGCCGTCCTGAGCCGATCCGTCCGCGACGATCCTCCGACGCCCGCCCTCCGGCGGGCGTCGTCGTTTCAGGCAGCCGAAAGCCCGGAAAATCGGGCGGAAACGGCGGCGTTGTATACGATTGGCCCGGATGTTGCTCGGGGTGCGCGAGAAGCCGTCTCCGGAGGGGAGGTGGTCGAACCGGACTTCGGGGGACTCCATGTCTGAGGACATCGATCTCGTCGACGAGCGTCTGCCGTTGCCGCGCCTGGGGGCGCTCGGCCTGCAGCACGTGCTCGTCATGTACGCCGGCGCGGTGGCGGTGCCGCTGATCGTCGGGCGGGCGTTGAAATTGCCGCCGGAACAAGTGGCCGCGCTGATCGGCGCGGATCTGTTCGCAGGCGGCGTGGCGACGCTGGTGCAGGCCTGGGGCCTGCCCAAGATCGGCATTCGCCTGCCGGTGATGATGGGCGTGACCTTCGCCTCGGTCGGGCCGATGATCGCGATCGGCTCCAACCCGCAGGTGGGGCTGCTCGGCATCTACGGCGCGGTGATCGCGGCCGGTGTGTTCGGCATGCTGATTGCTCCGTTCGTGAGCAGGTTGCTGCCGCTTTTTCCACCCGTGGTGACCGGTACGATCATCACGGTGATCGGCGTCACCTTGATGCGGGTGGGGGTCAACTGGGCCGGCGGCGGCGTCGGCAACCCTGCCTTCGGCGATCCGATCTTCCTGGCGATCGCCGCCTTCGTTCTGGTGATCATCCTGGCGGTGAGCAAATACGGTCGCGGCTTCCTCGCCAACGTCTCGGTGCTGTTCGGCATCGTGGTCGGCTGCGTGGCGGCGGCGGCGGTCGGGCTGATGCATTTCGACAAGGTGGCGGCGGCGCCGTGGGTCGGGCTGGTGCTGCCGTTCCAGTTCGGCCTGCCGGTGTTCGACCCGGCCTCGATCGTCACCATGTGCCTGGTGATGGTGGTGGTGATGATCGAATCGACCGGCATGTTCCTGGCGCTCGGCGAGATGACCGGCACGACCATCGACGAGAAGCGTCTGGCGGCGGGTCTGCGCGCCGACGGTCTCGGCACGCTGATCGGCGGTGTGTTCAACACCTTCCCCTACACCTCGTTCTCGCAGAACGTCGGCCTCGTCGGCGTGACGGGCGTGCGCTCGCGCTGGGTGGCGGTGGTCGGCGGCGTCATCATGCTGGTGCTCGGGCTGATGCCGAAACTCGCCGCGCTGGTCGAGGCGGTGCCGCAATTCGTGCTCGGCGGCGCCGGCCTGTGCATGTTCGGCATGGTGGCGGCGACCGGCATCCGGATCCTGGCGGCGTGCGATTTCAAGGCGCGCAAGAACGACTTGCTGGTGGTGGCGATCTCGCTCGGCTTCGGCATGATCCCGCTGGTGGCGCCGAAGTTCTTCGAGCATCTGCCGCGGGCGCTGGCGCCGTTGCTCGAGTCCGGCATTCTGCTCGCCTCGATCTCGGCGGTGCTGCTCAACGCCTTCTTCAACGGCTTCGGCGGCGCGAGTGCCCGCGAGGCGGCGGCGCAGGCCGCGCGTGCCGTCGATCACGCCTGAGGGTGCCGCGACGCGACCCTCGAGCGGGTTCTCGCCGAGGTTCGATCGATGATATAGGAGACCGCCGTTCCCACCGGGGGCGGCGGTTTCCGCTCATCGGGGCGAACGACGCGAGGCAGGCTCGGACATGGCGCGCAAATTCTTCGGAACGGACGGTATCCGCGGTCGGGCCAACGCCTGGCCGATCACCCCGGAACTGGCGATGAAGGTCGCCATGGCGGTGGGGTTGGCGTTCCGCGAGGGCAGTCATCGTCACCGCGTGGTGATCGGCAAGGACACGCGCCTGTCCGGCTACATGATCGAGACGGCGATGGTGGCCGGCTTCACCGCGGTCGGCGTCGACGTGTTCATGACCGGCCCGATCCCGACGCCGGGCGTGGCGATGCTGACGCGTTCGCTGCGCTGTGACTTCGGGGTGATGATCTCGGCCTCGCACAATCCTTACGTCGACAACGGCATCAAGATCTTCGGGCCGGACGGCTACAAGCTGTCCGACGAGATCGAGACCGAGATCGAGGCGCTGATCGAGCAGGACCTGACGCCGCGGCTCGCCGCCTCGCAGGACCTCGGCCGGGCCAAGCGCATCGACGGCGTGCAGGACCGCTACATCGAATTCGCCAAGCGCACCCTGCCGCGCAATCTGTCGCTCTCCGGCTTGCGGGTGGTGATCGACTGCGGCAACGGCGCGGCCTATCGGGTGGCGCCGGATGCGCTGTGGGAGCTCGGCGCCGAGGTGGTGAAGATCGGCACCGATCCGGACGGCCGCAACATCAACGACGGCTGCGGCTCGACCGCGCCGGGCCTTCTGCAGAAGAAGGTGCACGAGGTCAGGGCCGACATCGGCATTGCGCTCGACGGCGACGCCGACCGCGTCATCATCGTCGACGAGAAGGGCGAGATCGTCGACGGCGATCAACTGATGGCGGTGGTCGCCGAGAGCTTCGCCGAAGACGGACGGCTGGCGCAGAACGGCATCGTCGCCACCGTGATGTCGAACCTCGGCCTGGAGCGTCATCTCTCCGGCCTCGGGCTCGGGCTGCTGCGCACTCAGGTCGGCGACCGCTACGTGGTCGAGGCGATGCGGGCCGGCGGCTACAACGTCGGCGGCGAGCAGTCCGGCCACATCGTGCTCTCCGACTATTCCACCACCGGCGACGGCCTGATCGCGGCGTTGCAGATCCTGAGCGTGGTGCAGAAGCGGCAACAGCCGGTCTCCGAGGTCTGCCATCGCTTCGAGCCGGTGCCGCAGATCTTGAAGAACGTGCGCTTCCGCAGTGGCCGTCCGCTCGACGACGAGGGTGTGCGGGCGGTGATCCGGGGTGCCGAGGAGCGGCTCTCCGGCTGCGGCCGTCTGGTGATCCGGCCGTCCGGCACCGAACCGCTGATTCGCGTCATGGGCGAGGCCGACGACGCGGTGCTGCTCGACCGGGTGGTCGGCGACATCGTCGAGGCGCTCGGCCGGGTCGCCGCCTGAGGCGCCTGCGATCCACCTCTCCGCTCCGTTCTTCCGTGCGCCCCACGCCGACCGCGTGGGGCGTCCGCGCATCCGCGCGCAAGTCTTCGAAGCGGGCGTAAGACTTCGTCAAGGTTGACGAATCCTCATCGCCGTCATGGTTTAGAATTCCTCGAGACCTCGACGGTCCGACGTCGTCGTTCCACCGTTTCCGGTGCGGGCGGGCGGGATCCGACGCGGTGCGAGGAGACGGCGGAAATCCGCCCTCGTTCGGGTGTCCGGCGGGCGCCGTCGCGACGGCGGGGAGGGGCGGGGCGGAGGGCGACGGCGCGCGCACGACAGTGTCGGCGTCGAACAAGGTTAGTACCTGGGCGCGAAAACCTTCTCGATTTCACCCTTCATTAACCAACCTCGTGATGAAATCGGTCCGATCGAGAAAGCGGGTCGGTTCGCGGGCGGGCCGTCCGAACAGGCAGGAATGAACCCATGACCAGGATCGTGACGTCTCTCTTGGCCTCTACGGCCTTCATCGGCCTCGTGACGGCCGCTCAGGCGGCAGACATGGGGTCTCCGCTGCGCGGACCGGCGGTGGTGCAGCCGCTCACCGAGAGCTCGTCGTCGGGTGGTTGGTATCTGCGCGGCGACGTCGGTCTGGCGATCGCCGGCCGGCCCTCGCTGGAGGACTACGACGGTGGCGTGCCCGCGGGCAAGTCGTTCATCCAGCGCGACATGACCGATGCGCCGAAGATCATGCTCGGCGTCGGCTATCAGTTCAACGATTACCTGCGTGGTGATCTGACCGCCGAATACATGGGCAGCTCGCGGCTGCGCGGCACGGCGATCTACGACTCGACCTACAGCGGTCTGACGTCGGTCAACTACCAGAACTACGACACCCACATCAACGCCGCGACCTTCCTCGCCAACGGTTACATCGACCTCGGCAAGTATTCCGGCTTCACGCCCTACGTCGGCGCCGGTGTCGGTGCGTCCTACGTCTACATGGGCGACGTCACCTCGGACAACACCGCCTACATCGTCAGCTCCACCGGCAACTATCCGACGCCGGCCGAGCGCGGCATCATGGGCGCCACCGGCAAGTGGAACTTCGCCTGGGCGCTGCACACCGGCATGAGCTGGGACGTGACGCAGAACTTCAAGGTGGACATGGGTTACACCTACAAGAACCTCGGCAAGGTCACCTCCGGCAACATCAACTGCTTCTCCGGCGCCACCGGTTGCAACGAGCAGTTGACCGCCAAGAACCTCGCCTTCCACGACATCCACATCGGCGCGCGGTGGATGCTCGACTCGGCCCCGGCCAAGACCCCGGTCTATTCGGCCCCGGTGGTGGCGAAATACTGAGATCCGCGGCTCCGCACGGAACGAGGGCTCGACGCTCGACGGCGTCGGGCCCTCGTTCCGTTTCGGTGCTGCGACGAAACGACCGCGAATTTCGCGGGGAATCGATTGATTCGTCGGCCGTGAGGCGGTAGCGACGTCGGCGGGACACCCCTCCCCACCGAGGGGCGCCCATCTGAAAGGATGGAAGACGCATGACGACTGCTCGCCCGGCCACCAAGCCCGCCTGCCCGAACTTCTCCTCCGGCCCCTGCGCCAAGCGCCCCGGCTGGAGCCTCGAAGCCCTCTCCGGCGCTCTCGTCGGCCGCTCGCACCGCGCCAAGCCCGGCAAGGCCAAGCTCCAACTCGCCATCGACCTCACCCGCGAGGTCCTCGGCGTCCCGGCCGATTACAAGATCGGCATCGTCCCGGCGTCCGACACCGGCGCGGTCGAGATGGCGATGTGGTCGCTGCTCGGCGCTCGCGGCATCGACATGGTCGCCTGGGAGAGCTTCGGCGAAGGCTGGGTGACCGACGTCGCCAAGCAGCTGAAGCTCGAAGACGTCCACACCTTCAAGGCGCCCTACGGCGAACTCCCCGATCTTTCGGCCGTCGACACCAAGAGCCGCGACGTGGTGTTCACCTGGAACGGCACGACCTCGGGCGTGCGCGTGCCGAACGCCGACTGGATCGCCGCCGACCGCGAGGGTCTGACGATCTGCGACGCCACCTCGGCGGCCTTCGCGCAGGATCTCGACTGGGCCAAGCTCGACGTCGTCACCTTCTCCTGGCAGAAGGTGCTTGGCGGCGAGGCGGCGCACGGCATGCTGATCCTCTCGCCGCGCGCGGTGGAGCGGCTCGAGACCTACAAGCCGGCATGGCCGATGCCGAAGATCTTCCGCATGACCAAGGGCGGCAAGCTGATCGACGGCATCTTCGTCGGCGAGACCATCAACACGCCCTCCATGCTGGCGGTCGAGGACTACGTCGACGCGCTGCAGTGGGCGAAGTCGGTCGGTTCGCTGAAGGGCCTGATGGCCCGCGCCGACGCCAACACCAAAGTGATCGCCGATTGGGTCGCCGCCTCGAAGGCCTTCGCCTTCCTGCCGAAGGTCGAGGCGACGCGGTCCAACACCTCGGTCTGCCTGTCGATCGTCGATCCCGACGTGGTCGCCAAGGGGCAGGACGCGGTCGCCAAGGTCGCCAAGGCGATCGTGTCGATGCTCGACAAGGAAGGCGTCGCCTACGACATCGGCGCCTATCGCGACGCGCCGGCGGGTCTTCGGATCTGGTGCGGCGCCACCGTCGAGGCGTCGGACGTGAAGGCGCTCACCGAGTGGCTCGACTGGGCGCTCGCCGAGACCAAAGTCGCGGCCTGAGCCTCGACCCGCATCTCTCCCGGCGGCGGCCTTCGCCGTCGCCGATCTTCCCATCTTCCCGAACTTTCGGACGTCGCGGTCGCGGCGAAGTGTTGCGCGCGGCTCCGTCCCGACGAGGTGCTCTCATGGCTCCGCGCGTGCTCATTTCCGACAGCATGTCTCCCGCCGCCGTCCAGATCTTCAAGGACCGTGGCGTCGACGTCGACTACCTGCCCTCCCTCGGCAAGGACAAGGACAAGCTCGCCGAGGTGATCGGCGACTACGACGGTCTCGCCATCCGCTCGGCGACCAAGGTCACCGCCAAGCTGCTCGAGAAGGCGGGTAAGCTCAAGGTGATCGGCCGGGCCGGCATCGGCGTCGACAACGTCGACATCCCGGCGGCCTCGGCGCGCGGCGTGATCGTCGAGAACACGCCTTTCGGCAACTCGATCACCACCGCCGAACACGCCATCGCCCTGATGTTCGCGGTCGCCCGCGAGATCCCCGCCGCCGACGCCTCGACCCAGGCCGGCAAGTGGGAGAAGAACCGCTTCATGGGCGTCGAGATCACCGCCAAGACGCTCGGCATCATCGGCTGCGGCAACATCGGCGCGATCGTCGCCGACCGCGCCATCGGCCTGAAGATGCGGGTGATCGCCTTCGATCCGTTCCTGTCGCCGGAACGCGCCGCCGCCATCGGCGTCGAGAAGGTGGACCTCGACGAGCTGTTGAAGCGTGCCGACTTCATCACCCTGCACACCCCGCTGACCGAGAAGACCCGCAACATCCTCTCGGCCGAGGCGCTGGCCAAGTGCAAGAAGGGCGTGCGCATCATCAATTGCGCCCGTGGCGGCCTGGTCGACGAGGCGGCGCTGCGCGCGGCGCTCGAATCCGGTCACGTCGCCGGCGCCGGCTTCGACGTCTACGTCGACGAGCCGGCGACCGCCAACCCGCTGTTCGGTCTGCCGAACGTGGTGTGCACGCCGCACCTCGGCGCTTCGACCAACGAGGCGCAGGAGAACGTCGCGCTGCAGGTGGCCGAGCAGCTCTCCGACTACCTGCTCAAGGGGGCGGTGACCAACGCGCTCAACATGCCGTCGGTGACGGCGGAAGAGGCGCCGCGGCTGATGCCGTTCGTCCGCCTCGCCGAACAGATCGGCTCCTTCGCCGGCCAGCTCACCGAGAGCGGCATCGTCGGGGTGCGGCTCGAGTACGACGGCGACGTGTCGCAGATGAACACCCGCGCCCTCGGCGCGGCGGCGCTCGCCGGCCTCCTGAAGCCGCAGCTCGACTCGGTCAACATGGTCTCCGCGCCGGTGATGGCGAAGGAGCGCGGCATCGCCGTCGAGGAGATGCGTCGCGACAGCGCCGGCACCTACGACAGCCTGTTCCGGCTGGTTGTGAAGACCGAACGGCAGGAGCGTTCGGTCGCCGGCACGGTGTTCTCCGACGGCAAGCCGCGTCTGGTCGAGATCAAGGGCATCCAGATGGACGCCGAGTTCCAGCCGTCGATGCTCTACGTCACCAACAAGGACAAGCCCGGCTTCATCGGCCGGCTCGGCACCCTGCTCGGCGAGGTCGGCGTCAACATCGCCACCTTCGCGCTCGGCCGCAAGGCGGAGGGCGAGGAGGCGATCTGCCTGATCGCGGTCGACGGGCCGGTGTCGGAGGAGCTGCTGGCGCGCGTCGCGGCGCTCGAGGGCGTGGTGCAGGCCAAGCGGCTGGCGTTCTGAGCGGGTCGTCGGGTTTCGATCGAAGGGCGGCGGGAGCGATCCCGCCGCCCTTCGTGCGTTTCCGGGGGACGGTTCGGGGTGTCGGACGCGAGGTTTCCGGTGCCGACGTCCGCCGACCGATCATTGGAGGAGTTGGCATCGCACCATGTCGGTTCCCTTGAGGAAGCGCCAGTTCGACATGCCGTGCAGATTGCCGGACTCGTCCGGTTGCAGACCCGTCGCCGCTGCATAGAAATCCGGGATTTTTCCGCTCAGATGAATGCTGAATTCGACTTGGCAATCGAACGTCGACGGACCGCTCTTCATACATTCCTTCACGAACGCCTCGTTCATCGAGATTTCCGGCATCTTCGTGCCGGAGAGCGCGATCATGGCGAAGCTCAGTCGCAAACTGGGCGCCATGGCATCGAAGATGCACTCCGCCGCTTCCTCGTTCGCGATTTCGGGCTTGCAGGAGGCGAGAGGAAGAGCGAGCGGGACGACCAGGAGCGAGTGAAGAAAGCGGCGATTCATGATCGGTGTCCTCGATGTCGGCGATCGAACGAGAACAACTGAAATGGTCATGTCGACGCAGATGCAACCGAAATATCGCCGATGCGACCTCTTTCGAAGGCGCCTGGCCGAGGCGTCGGTTCGGCTCCGTCGGAAGCCGGTGGGGAGGGACCTTCGGGCGGCTCAGCGCGGCGTCCGCAGGCGTTCGTAGAGGCGGCCGTCGACGGCGACGAGGCCGAGGCCGATCAGCGCCATGCCGGCGAGGTGTTGGATCGCCAGACGCTCGCCGAGGAAGACGGTGGAGAGGAGGATCGCGCTCGGCGGGATGAGGAAGGTGACCAGCGTGGTGTCGGTCGGGCCGACCCGGGTGGTGAGGTCGAAGAACAGCACGAAGGCCAGCGCCGTGGAGAGCACCGCCAGGGCGACGACGGCGGCGATCACGCCGAGGCTCGGCATCGGCACCGCCCAGGGCGGCGACACCACGAGGGCGATCGGGGTCAGCACCACGGCGGAGGAGACGATCTGGCCGGTGGCGGTGGCGATCGGCGGACGGCCGCGAAAGCGGCGGCTCCACACCGCGGCGAGGCCGTAACAGAAGGTCGCGCCGAGGATCGCCAACTCGGCGAGGAGGTGATCGCCGACGCTCTGCAGCGCGTCGACGCCGATCAGCACGACGACGCCGAAGATCGGGGTGGTCGCGTTGAGGATCGAGGCGAGGCCGGCGCCGATGGTCTGTTGGCCCCAGACGATCAGCGAGAAGGGCAGAACGTTGTTGAGGACGCCCTGCACCAGATGATCGCGCCAGGCGACGCGACCGCGCGGCAGGGCGACGCCCTGGAGACGGGCGAGGACGGCGAGGGCGAGGGCGGCGAGGATCAGTCGCGCGGCGACCAGATCGAGCGGCGGGATCGCGGCGACGGCGATGCGGTTGAACAGGAACGAGCCACCCCAGAGGACGGACAGGATCAGCATCAGGAGCCAGGCGATCGGCGACATGGGGCCTCCGGAGGTAGCGCGGGCGAGGGACGCCGTCCTGCTTGCCGCGTCGCCGGGCGAACGACCACCCGATTTTCGCACCGGGGATCGCTCGTCTCGGCTCGCGCGGTTTCGAGACGGTCGAAACCGGGGGGCTGTTTCAGCGCTTCTGGGCGAAGACGATGCCGGCCATCACCAGGGCGAGGCCGACCGCCTGATACCAGCCGAACGGCTCGCCGAGGAAGGCGACCGCCATGGCGGCGCCGAACACCGGGATCAGGTTGACGAAGATGCCGGCGCGGCCGGGGCCGATCAGCTCGACGCCGCGGATGTAGAACACCTGGGCGAGGAACGAGGGGAAGATCGACACCAGGATGGTGATGACCCAGCCCTTCGGGGTCGGCCAGAAGGTGCCGGAGGTCGCCGCCTCGATCAGGGTCAGCGGCAGCGAGGTCATCAGCGCCACCGCGACCAGGGCGGCGAACAGCGACAGCGAGCCGACGCGCGGCCGATCCTCGAGCCCGACGGTGTAGATCGCGTAGGAGACCGTCGCGCCGACCATGAACAGATCGCCGAGATTGAAGGCCAAGGTGCGCGCCACCTCGAGATCGCCGCGGGTGGCGACCAGGGCGACGCCGGCGACGCCGAAGGCCATGCCGAGCGCCTGGGCGAGGCCGACCCGGCGTCCGCGCACCAGGAAGGCGAGCGAGAACACGAAGAACGGCATCGATCCCTGGATGATCGACATGTTGGCGCCGGTGGTGTGGTAGGCGGCGGCGTAGAAGAAGGCGGTGAAGCCGGTGTAGCCGGACAGTCCGAGCAGGCCGAGCAGCCACGGCTTGGTCCGCAGCGCCGGCAGGTCGGCGGCGAGGGCGCGGGTGTTGAAGGCGAGGACGAACACCAGCACGAACCCCCAGCGCAGGGTGACCAGCAGCATCGGCGTGATCTCGCCGACGGCGAGGCGCCCGGCCACGGTGTTGGCCGCCCACTGCAGCGAGGCGAGGGTCAACAGCGGATAGGGGCTCTGCCACAGGGCGGAGGGAGAGTAGCGCACGGGAAACCCACCCTTGGCGGCGGCGTGTCGAGGTCGCGGCAGGGAAGCCGAGCGAAGGGGGAAAGTAAAGCCGGGGGCTCGCGCGGGAGCCATGCCGGCGGTGGCGCTCAACAGGCGAGATAGATCGTCTGCGGGCGCTCGGAGAAGCGCAGGGCGCCGGCCCCGCCTTCGTCCTCGGTCTTGGCCGAGTGGGCGGCGACGACGCGATTGCGCCCGCCGGTCTTGGCGGCGTAGAGGGCGACGTCGGCCTGTTTGAGGACCTGGTCGACGGTCTGACCGACGTCGTGCTCGGCGACGCCGATCGACACGGTGACGCTCAGGAGACCGCCGGGCAGCTCGATCGGCCGATCCTGGATCGCCTGACGCAGCCGGTCGGCCTCGCGGTGGGCGTCGAGGAGATCCCAACCGTCGAGCAGCACGGCGAATTCCTCGCCGCCGAGGCGGGCGGGATGGCCGGGGCGGGAGCGCGCCACTTCGGCCACCGCCTTGAGGACGACGTCGCCGACGTCGTGACCCCAGGTGTCGTTGACCCGCTTGAAGTGGTCGATGTCGAACAT
>JAAYVT010000573.1 GCA_012517025.1 Phyllobacteriaceae bacterium
CTCGCCGACCTCTCAGGCATCACCCTCTACGAGCCGGCCGAACTGGTGATGACCGCCCGCGCCGGCACGCCCCTCGCCGAGATCCGCGCGACGCTGACCGCCAACGGTCAGGCCCTCGCCTTCGATCCGATCGAGCACACCAGCCTCTTCGGCCACGCCCCCGGCACCGGCTCGATCGCCGCCGCCTTCGCGATCAACGCCAGCGGCCCGCGCCGCCCCAAAGTCGGCGCCGCGCGCGATCATCTGCTCGGCTTCCGCGCCGTGAACGGCCTCGGCGAGAGCTTCAAATCGGGCGGCCGGGTGATGAAGAACGTCACCGGCTTCGATCTGTCGAAACTCGTCTGCGGCTCCTTCGGCACGCTGGCGGTGCTCTCCGAAGTGACCTTCAAGGTGCTGCCGGCCCCCGAGACCACCGAGACCGTCGCGATCCTCGATCTCGACGACGAGGCGGCCGGCCGGCTGATGCGCGAGGCCTCCGGCCTGCCGCAGGAGGTCGACGCCGGCGCCCATCTGCCGGCCTCCGCCGACGGCCCGTTCCCCGGCCGCGCCGCGACCCTGCTGCGCCTCGACGGTCCGGCGGCGTCGGTGGCGAGCCGGCGCGACGATCTCGTCACCCGCTTCCGCACCCGTGGTCCGATCGAGATCCTCGACGCGCCCGCCTCGGCGACGCTGTGGGCGGAGGTCCGCGAGGCCGCGCCGATCGCCGCCCACCCCGGCCCGGTGTGGCGCCTGTCGCTCGCCCCCAGCGACGGGCCGGCGCTCGTCACCGCCCTGCGCGCGAAGAACCTGCCACTCCTCGCCCATGCCTACGACTGGTCCGGCGGCCTCGTCTGGCTCGCCTTCGAAAAGGACGCCGGTCCGCTCGCGGCCGCGATCCGCGCCGAGGTCGATCGCCTCGGCGGTCACGCCACGCTGGTGCGCGCCTGCGACGCCGAACGCGCCGCCGAGCCGCCGTTCCATCCCCAGCCCGGCCCGCTCGCCGCGCTCGCCGCTCGGGTGAAGGCCGCCTTCGACCCGGACGGGATCCTTTCACCCGGCCGCATGTGGCCGCCGAACCGGGGGGTGTGACGGCCATGCAGACGAACTTCCTGCCCGCCCTCCTCGCCGATCCCGACACCGCGCTCGCCGAGAAGATCCTGCGCAAGTGCGTCCACTGCGGCTTCTGCACGGCGACCTGCCCGACCTTCCTCGAGCTCGGCGACGAGCGCGACAGCCCGCGCGGCCGCATCTATCTGATCAAAGAGATGCTGGAGACCGGCCGCCCCGCCGACACCGAGACGGTGGCCCATCTCGACCGCTGCCTGACCTGCCTCTCCTGTATGACCACCTGCCCGTCGGGGGTGGACTACATGCATCTGGTCGACCACGCGCGGGCTCACGTGACGAAGACCTACGAGCGTCCGCTCGTCGATCGTCTGTTCCGCCGCCTGCTCGCGATCGTGATCCCGAACCCGCCCCTCTTCCGCCTCGCACTCACCGGCGCGACGCTCGCCCGTCCGTTCGCCGGTCTGTTGCCGAAGCGCTTCACCTCGCTGTTCGCGCTGGCGCCGAAGACGTTGCCCGCCCGCTCGCCGGTCGATCGGCCGCAGACCTTCGCGGCCGAAGCGCCGAAGCGGATGCGGGTGGCGATCCTCTCCGGCTGCGCCCAGACCGTGCTCGACACCGCGATCAACGAGGCGACGGTGCGGCTCCTCACCCGTCTCGGCGCCGAGGTGGTGGTCGCCGACGGCATCGGCTGCTGCGGCGCGCTCGAGCACCACATGGGCGAGACCGACGCCGCCCATGCCCGCGCCGCCAAGAACATCGCCGCCTGGACCCGCGAGATCGACGGCGCCGGCCTCGACGCGATCGTGGTGACGACCTCCGGCTGCGGCACCACGGTGAAGGACTGGGGCCACATGTTCCGCAACGACGCGAAGCTGGCGAAGGACGCCGCCCGCGTCTCGACGCTCGCCCGCGACGTCTCGGAAGTTCTGGCGACCTTGCCGCTCGCCGACGCCGTCGTCGCCGGCCCACGCCCGCGCGTCGCCTATCACTCCGCCTGCTCGATGCAGCACGGCCAGAAGATCACCTCGCTGCCGATGGAGCTTCTGGCGAAGGCCGGCTTCGAGGTGGTGGCGATCCCGGAGAGCCACGTCTGTTGCGGCTCGGCCGGCACCTACAACATCCTCCAACCGGACCTCGCCGGCCGCCTGCGCGACCGCAAGGTCGCCAACATCGCGTCGGTGTCGCCCGACGTGATCGCCGCCGGCAACATCGGCTGCATGATGCAGATCGGCTCCTGCACGTCGACGCCGATCGTCCACACCGTCGAACTCCTCGACTGGGCGACCGGCGGCCCCGTGCCGGAGGATCTCTCCTCCCTTCCCCGTCTCGAAAAGGCTTCACGATGACCCATCTCACCCTCGAAACCGCCCGCGCCATCGTCGATCATGCGCTGGCGGTCGCCCGCGAGCGCGGCTTCAACCCGATGGCGGCGGTGGTCCTCGACGGTCGCGGCGCGCTCAAGGCGGCGGCGAGCGAGGACGGCTGCCCGATAGTTCGCTGGAAGGTCGCCTTCGGCAAGGCCAACGTCTGCATCCGCTTCGGCGCCGGCGGCCGCAAGGTCGAGGCGATCGCCAAGGACCGTCCGCACTTCCTCGCCGGGCTCGAATCGGTGATCGGCGAGGGCGGCGCCGTGCCGGTGCCCGGCGGCGTGTTGATCCGCGACGCCGAGGGCCACCTGCTCGGCGCCTGCGGCATGTCCGGCGACACCTCCGACAACGACGAGGCGGCCCTCGTCGCCGCAATCACGGCAGCGGGTCTCGTCGCCGACTGCGGCTGAAGACGTCGGGTCGGGGCGGGCTCTACCCGCCCCGGCCGAGCTCGGCGAGCCGAGCGAGATCGAAGCGGGCGACTTCGTCGAGCAGCTCGAGGAAGCCCGTCACCGCATGATCGATCGCCGCCCGCCCCTTCTCCGCCGTGGAGAGGCGCGGATCGCCGACCGCCCCGGCCGGGTTCAGATCCTGCGCCGCCCAGCCGAAGGCGTGCGGCCCATAGGCCCTGAGATGCCGGAACTCCCGCTCGAGCTCCCCCTGCAGCGACGGGAATTCGGCGAAGGCCTCGCGGCGCACCAGCTCCGGGCGCAGTGCCAGCACCATCGAGGTCTCGACGTCGCCGGCATGGATGCCGAGGCGCCGCTCGTCCGCATCGAACAGCCCCTCCGGCCGCCCGAACCGCGACCACGAACTGGCGACCGCCAGCATCCCGTGCGTCATCCGAAGCTCGCGGCAGACCAGATCCATGATCGGCACGTTGCCGCCGTGGGCGTTGACGACGACGAGCTTGCGCACCCCGGCCCGCGCCACGCCCGCGCCGATCTCCAGCCACACCTTCGCGACGGTTTCCCACGACAGCGTCAGCGTCCCCGACGTAGTCTCGTGCTCCGCCGACCACGCCACCGCCTGCGTCGGCAGGAAGACCGCCGGCAGATCGTCGGGGAGCCGCGCGACCGTCGCGGCGACGTGGCCGTCGGCGATGATCGTGTCGGTGCCGAGCGGCATGTGCGGCCCGTGCTGCTCGACCGCCGCGATCGGCAACACCGCGATCCACGACGCGACTCGCGGGTCGGTGAAGTCGGAAGCGACGAGATCGGACCAGAAGCGACGCGGGATCATCGATCGTGCCTTCACAAGAGGTCGAGGAAGGCGCGTGCCGCCTGCCCGTGTTCGTGCCGCAGCCGGCCGACGTCGACGCCGACCGGCAGGCCGTCGACCACCCGCCACGTCCCCGCCACCATCACCCGATCGGCGCGGTGCGCACCGCACAGGACGAGTGCGGCGAGCGGGTCGCCGGCGCCGGAGAAGCGCAGCTCGTCGAGCGTGAACATCGCCAGATCGGCTTGCTTGCCGACCGCGATCTCGCCGATGTCGTCGCGCCCCAGGCACTTTGCCGAGCCCTTGGTCGCCCAGCGCAGCACGTCGAGATGCGACAGCGTCGCGTCGTAGGTGAGCCGGCCGATCATCAGGGCGTGGCGCACCCCTTCCATCAGGTTCGAGTTGTCGTTCGACGCCGAGCCGTCGACCCCGAGCCCGACCGGCACCCCGGCCGCCTCGAGCTCGCGCGTCCGGCACTGCCCGGAGGCGAGCACCATGTTGGAGGTCGGGCAGTGACACACCCCGACCCCGTGCCGCCCCAGTCGCGCCACCTCGTCGTCGGAAAAATGGATGCCGTGGGCGAGCCAGGTGCGATCGCTCATCCAGCCGACCTCCTCGAGGTAATCGACCGGCCGGCAGGCGAATTTCGAAAGGCAGAAGTCGTTTTCGTCGTGCGTCTCGGCGAGATGGGTGTGGAGACGGCAGTCGTGCCGCTCCGCCAGCTCCGCCGTCGCCTTCATCAGCGACCGCGTCACCGAGAACGGCGAGCACGGCGCCAGTCCGATGCGGATCATCGCCCCGTCGGAGCGGTCGTGATATTTCGACAGCACGCGCTCGCTGTCGGCGAGGATCGTCTCCTCGTCCTGCACCGCCGCCTTCGGCGGCAGACCGCCGTCCTCGACCGACAGGTTCATCGAGCCGCGCGTCACTGTCATCCGGAGGCCCAGCGCCCGCGCCTCCTCGACCTCGATGTCGACGGCGTCCTCGAGCCCGGCCGGAAAAATGTAGTGGTGATCGGCCGCCGTGGTGCAGCCGGACATCAGAAGTTCGGTGCCGGCGAGACGGACCGCCAGCCGGAACGCCTCCGGGGAAAGCCCCTTGGTCCAGATCGGATAGAGCGCCTGGAGCCAGGGGAAGAGTTCCTTGTTTATCGCCTTCGGATGCGCCCGGGTCAGGGTCTGGTAGACGTGATGGTGGGTGTTGACGAGACCGGGGATCACCACGTGCGCGGAGGCGTCGTGAACCGCGTCGACCGGATGGACCGGTTCCCGCCCGGTTCCCACCGTCTCGACGATCCGCGTCCCCTCGACCACGACGCCGCGCGCCGCGTCTTCCGCCAAGATCGTCAGCGGATCCTTGATCCACAGCCGCATGAGCCCTCCCCTCGTCGTCGCCGTCATCCTATCCTCCTCGCCGCTCATCGCAACGGTCGACGCCGGCGGCCTGCGGCGATAGGGTCGCCGGCACCATCACCGGACCCGACATGCCCGCGCCGCCGCCTTCCCTCCTCCGCCTCGACGGCGTCACCAAGCGCTTCCCCGGCGAGCCGACCGTGCTCTCCGACGTCTCGCTCGCCGTCGGCGCCGGCGAGATCGTCACCCTGATCGGCCCTTCGGGGTGCGGCAAGTCGACCATCCTGCGCCTCGCCGCCGGGCTCGAGAGCGTCGATGCCGGCACCGTCGAGGCGCCGTCGCACGGCGTCGGCTTCGTCTTCCAGGACGCCACCTTGATGCCCTGGGCCTCCGCCCTCGACAACGTCGCCCTGCCGCTGCGCTTTTCCGCCGTGTCCAAGGCGGAGGCCCGCGCCCGCGCCCGCGTCGCGCTCGACGGGATCGGCCTCGCCGAAGCGGCAGCCAAGCGCCCGCGCGAGCTCTCCGGCGGCATGCGCATGCGGGTGGCCGTCGCCCGCGCGATGGTCGGCGATCCGTCGCTGTTGCTGATGGACGAGCCCTTCGCCGCCCTCGACGAGATCACCCGCTTCCGCCTCGTCGACGACCTCCTCGCCCTGCGCGATCTTCGCCGTCTCGGCATCCTCTTCGTCACCCATTCGATCTTCGAAGCCGTCTCTCTGGCCGACCGAATCCTGGTGATGAGCGCCGATCCGGGACGCATCGCGACCGAGATCGTAGTGCCGGTCGCCGCCGCCGATCGCGCCGGTTTCCGCGAGACCACCACCTTCGCGCGTCTCACTGCGACGGTTTCGCGCGCCCTCGCCACCGTGATGGCGGCCCCCGCCACCCTCGACGAGACCGCCGCCTCCGGCTAAATTGTTCCTCAGGCGTCGTAAAATCGATACATCGACCGCTTAAGGAACGGACATGAGCTTCCAACATCGCAAGTCCGTCACCCATCGTCTGGCCATGGCCGCCAAGGCCCACCGTGCCCGCTCCGGCACGCACTTGGCGCGCATCGGTCTGCACCCCGGTCAGGAGTCGGTCTTGAAGGCCCTGTCCGAGGAGGACGGCCGCACCATGAGCAACCTCGCCCAGGTGCTCGGCGTGCAACCGCCGACCGTCACCAAGATGATCTCGCGCATGGCGGCGCAAGGACTGCTGAAGCGCGTCGCCTCGCAGTCCGACGGCCGCCTCGCCCGCGTCCACCTGACCGACGAGGGGCGCGCCCGCATCGACGAGATCGACCGCATCTGGACCCGCATCGAGCGCGAGGCCCTCGCCGGTTTCGACGACAAGGACCGCAAGCGGCTGCGCAAGCTGCTGCGCGAGGTCGAGCGCAACCTGACCCTGCCGCTCGACGGTCTCGACGAATCGCCCGCCGCCGAGGAAGTCGAGGAAGATCCCGAGGATTGATCGGCGCCGCCGTCACCGTGGCGGCGCCCGTCTTCGTCCCTGCAATTTCCTTCGTCGCCGCAATTTCGTCCCATCTCGTCCGTTAGTCGAAGACTTCGGGCAAGGGGGGCCACGTGACCATTCGAACC
>JAAYVT010000574.1 GCA_012517025.1 Phyllobacteriaceae bacterium
GATGCCGGCCTTCGCCGCCGGCCCCTTGTCGGTCAACCCGGCGACCAGCGCGCCCTTCGCCTCCTTGAGTCCGAGGCTCTCGGCGATGTCGTCGGTCACCCCCTGGATGCGCACGCCGAGCCAGCCGCGCCGGGTCTCGCCGAACTGCTTCAGCTGATCGACCACCGCGGAAGCGGTCTTGGAGGGTACCGCGAAGCCGATGCCGATCGAGCCGCCGGTCGGCGACACGATCGCGGTGTTGATGCCGACCACCTTGCCGAACATGTCGAACAGCGGGCCGCCGGAGTTGCCCTTGTTGATCGCCGCGTCGGTCTGGATGAAGTTGTCGTAGGGGCCGGCGTGGATGTCGCGGTTCCTCGCCGAGACGATGCCGAGCGTCACCGAGCCGCCGAAGCCGAACGGATTGCCGATCGCCATCACCCAGTCGCCGACCCGCGCCTCGTCGCTGTCGCCGAAGCCGACGGCGACGAGCGGCTTCGCCGGCTTGACCCGGAGCAGTGCGATGTCGGTCTTCTTGTCGCGGCCGACCACGGTGGCCTTGAGCTTGGCGCCGTCGGTGAAGTTCACCGTGATCTCGTCGGCGCCGTCGATGACGTGATTGTTGGTGACGACGAGGCCGCTCGGGTCGACGACGAAGCCGGAGCCGAGCGACTGCACCTTGCGCGGCGCCCCGCCGTTCTTGCCCATCTGGTTCTTGAAGAACTCGTCGAAGAATTCCTGCAGCGGCGAGCCGTCCGGCGCTTGCGGCATCGGGATCGCCTTCTCTGCCGGCAGGGTCTGAGTGGTCGAGATGTTGACCACCGCCCCCTGCAGCCGTTCGGCGAGATCGGCGACCGAGGCCGGCCCCTGCCGGGTCGGCCGCGTCGCTTCGGTCGCCGCCGGAGCCGTGGGCTGCGCCGTCTGCGCCGCCACCGGCGCGGCGGCGGTCACCGCCAACGCCCCGCCGAGGAGCAGGCGCGCGGCGAGAGGAGAGAGAACGCGGGAGAGCTTCGTCGTCACGTCGAGTCGTCCTTGCCCTGTGTCCCGGCGGTGTCGCGCCGGGATCGTCGCCTGCTTTCGCACCGGAGGAACCGGCGATCCGGGTGGAACCCCGCCCACCCGACCGCTCAGCCGCGCACCAGCCACACCACCGCCACGCCGAGGGCGACGGCCAGAAGTCCGGCGAACCGAAACACCCCGTCGTCGAGGAGACGGGCGACTTCGAACAGCCGCTTCATCGTCCCCGGCATCAGGGCGTAGGCCGCCCCCTCGAAGACCAGCACGAGCCCGAGCGCGGCGAGGAAATCGGACGCGCCCGGACCCGTCACCTCACTGCGCTCCCGCCGCCGCGGCCGCCGGCGCCCGACCCTTCGGATCGGTCAGATAGCGAAAGAAGTCGGAGGAGTTCGGCGACATCAGCACCCGCGTGTCGGCGCCCTTCATCGACGCCTCGTAGGCCTGCATCGACCGCCAGAAGGAGAAGAAGTCGGGATCCTTGCCGAAGGAGTCGGCGAAGATCTTGATCCGCTCGGCGTCGCCCTCGCCGCGCGCCCGGTCGGCGTCGCGGGCGGCTTCCGCCAGGATGATCTCCTTCTCGGCGTCGGCCTTGGCGCGGATGCGCTGGCTCTCCTCGCCGCCCTTGGCGCGCAGTTCCGTCGCCTCGCGCTGACGTTCGGTCTGCATCCGCTGGAACACCGCTTCGGAGTTCTTCTGCGGCAGATCGGCGCGGCGCAGCTTGACGTCGACGATCTTGACGCCGATGCCCTTGGCTTCTTCCTCGACCTGGGCGCGGATCTTCTCCATCAGCCCGGAGCGGTCGTCGCGGACCACGTCGAAGAAGGTGGCGTCGGCGAGCACCGCGCGCACCGCCGAGGAGACGAAGGTGTTGAGCCGCTGATTGCCGCCCTGGATGGTTCTGACCGACTGGTAGAACTGCACCGGGTCGACGATCCGATAGCGCGCGAAGGCGTCCGCCACCAACCGCTTCTTGTCGGAGGCGATCAGTTCCTGCGGATCGAGGTCGATGTCGAGGATGCGCTTGTCGAGATACTCGACGTTCTGGATGAAGGGCACCTTGAAGTAGAGCCCTGGCTCCACCACCGCGCGCCTCACCTGGCCGAACTGCAGCACCAGCACTTGAGTCGTCGGGTTGACGACGAAGGCCGCGCCCGAGACGATCGCGATCATCGCCGCCGCGACGACCGCCACGAGGCCGATCAATCCGTTCTTCATCACTGGCCTCCGGTCGGGGTCTTGGGCGCCGACTTGCGGGTCAGCTGATCGAGCGGCAGGTAGGGCTGGATCGCGCCCTCGCCCTTGCCCTGATCGACGAGCACCTTGTCCATGCCGCCGAACACCCGCTCCATCGTCTCGAGATAGAGCCGCTCGCGGGTGACGTCGGGGGCGAGTTTGTATTGCGCCAGCACCGAGGTGAAGCGATCGGCCTGACCGCGCGCCTCCTCCACCGTGCGCCGCTTGTAGGCCTGCGCCTGGGCGGTGACGGCGGCGGCTTGACCGCGCGCCTCCGGCACGATCCGGTTGGCGTAGGCCTGCGCCTCGTTCTGCAGGCGCTCGGCGTCGATGCGCGCCGCCTGGACGTCGCGGAAGGCGTCGATCACCTGCGTCGGCGGGTTGACCTTGTACATGTTGACCAGACGGATCTCGACCCCGGCGTGATAGCCGTCGAGCGTCTTCTGCATCAGCTGCTTCACGTCGGTTTCGATGCGGCGCTGATTTTCGGTCAGGATGTATTCGATGGTGTTCTTGCCCACCACTTCCCGCATCGCGCTCTCGGCGACCGCCTTCACGGTGGCCTCCGGATTGTGGATGTTGAAGAGATAGGCGGTGGCGTCCTTGACGTTCCACTGCACGCGGAACGACACATCGATCATGTTCTCGTCGCCGGTCAGCATCAGCGACTCGTCCGGGACGTCGCGCCCGGAGACGCCGCGCGCGAAGTCGCCGTCGCGCTGGCCGACCGAGAGCTCGCGCACCGCCAGCACCTTCGGCGTGTAAACCTCACCGATCGGATAAGGAAGATTGTAATTGAGGCCCGGGGTGGTCTGGGCGACCACCTTGCCGAGCACCAGCTCGACGCCGAGCTCGTCGGGTTCGACCCGGTAGAAGCCGGTGGCCAGCCACAGCGCCACCGCCGCCGCCACGCCGAGCGCCAGCCCCTTGCCGCCGAAGCCGCCGAGCCCGCCCGAGCCGCGACCGCCGCCGCCGGGCAGCCAGTTGCGCAGCTGTTCCTGACTACGCCGGAGGAGCTCTTCGAGATCGGGGGGCTGGTTGCCGCCGCCGGAGGGACCGCGGGGCGGCTGACCCCAAGGGCCGCCGTTGCCGCCCTTCCATCCGCCGCCGCCGTTCTGGTTGCTCCAAGGCATGTCGTGTCCTCTGTCGGGGGATCGATCCCACCGGACCACTTCGGACCGGTGGGGGCGAGACGCGCCGAACGCGTTCTTCGTTGTATAGGTATCGCGGCGACCCGTTTCAACGCGACGAAGAGGGAGAACCTCTCCGTTTCGCCGTCCGCCTCACCCCGCGGCCCGCGTGCGCCGCAGCGTGACGAAGTCGAAATCCGCCTCGTCGCGCTCGCTCCGCACGCCCGCCGTCCGCGCCGTCTCCACCCAGACGGCCGGGTCGA
>JAAYVT010000047.1 GCA_012517025.1 Phyllobacteriaceae bacterium
CCCGGCGGCGGCGCCGCACTATGGCAAAAACGTCCGAGGCGAGCAACCGCGCCCCGCTGGCGTCCGCCACGCGTCTCCCGCTCACTCAGTCGCCCTCGTCTTCCGCCGCCGCCAGCGCCAGATCGACGAGATCGCCCGGCTCCAGCGGGTCCTCGTCGGCGGTGAGCGCGTCGCCGTCGATCGGCAAGGGTACGCGAAATCCCGCCGGGATCTGCCCCTCGAGCAGCCCCGCCGCCTTCAATTCATCGAGACCGGGCAGATCGCGCACGCTCTCCAGGCCGAAATGGACGAGGAAGGCGTCGGTGATCCCCCAGGTGATCGGCCGCCCCGGCGTTCGCCGCCGCCCGCGCATCCTCACCCATCCCGCCTCGAGCAGCTGATCGAGCGTGCCCTTCGACATCGAGACGCCGCGAATCTGTTCGATCTCCGCCCGCGTCACCGGTTGATGGTAAGCGACGATCGCCAGCACCTCGAGCGCCGCCCGGCCGAGCCGGCGCGGCTCCTCGACGTGGCGCGACAGGCGCGGCGCCAGATCGGCGGCGGTGCGGAACAGCCACTTTCCCGCCACCTCGACCAGCTCGACGCCGCGCCCGCGATAGTCCTCGACCAGCCCGGCCAGCACCGCGTCGACGTCGACCCGCCCGCCGACCAGTTCGGCGAGCGCCGCCGCCTCGACCGGCTCGGCGGAGGCGAACAACGCCGCCTCGATCACCCGCGCCGCCTCGCGCTCCGACCACGGCGCCTCGCCGCGATCCTCCTCGGCGTCCTCGTTCATGTGTCCTCCTCGCCTTCCGGTGCGCCCTGCCCCGGCTCGGGCGCATCCTCGCGCGGCCGGATCATCAGCGGCGCGAACGCTCCCGTCTGCGCCAGTTCCAGCCGTCCCTCGCGCACCATCTCCAGGCTCGCCGCGAAGGTCGAGGCGATCAGCGTCGCCCGGGTCTCCGGCGCCAGATGCGGTGCGATCAGCCGATCGAGCGACACCCAGTCGCCGACCGGCCCGACCAGCCGCTCCAGGATCTCGCGCGCGTCGACCAGCGACCACACCACCCGGCCGCCGACCCGAACCTCGCCGACGAAGGTGCGTTGGCGAAAGTCGGCGTAGGCCGAGAGCAGATCGTAGAGGCTCGCCTCCCACTTCGGCCACGTCACCGTCCGCGTCGGCTCCGGCCGTCCGCGCAGGAAGACGTCGCGTCCGACCCGCGGCCGCGTCATCAGCGCCGCCGCCCGATCCCGCATCGCCTCCAGCCGGCGCAGCCGAAAGGCGAGTTGGGCGGCGAGCTCCTCGCCGCTCGGCTCGTCGTCCTGCGGCGGCTTCGGCAACAGCAGCCGCGACTTCAGATAGGTCAGCCACGCCGCCATCACGAGATGATCGGCGGCGAGCTCCAGCCGCTTGTCGCGCACCCGATCGACGAAGGCGAGATATTGATCGACCAGATCGAGGATCGAGATCTTGGCGAGGTCGACCTTCTGATTGCGCGCCAGCGTCAGCAGGAGATCGAGCGGCCCCTCGAACCCGTCGAGATCGACGACGAGCCCGTCCTCTTCCGCCGGCGGCGTTTCGCGCGGCGGATGCGCCCAATCGTCGAGCAGGGAAGCCTGCTCGCCCGACGCCTCCGGTTTCGTCTCGCCTTCCCGCATCCGCTCCCCCGCCCCGGCGAGGGATGTTTCAGACCCGCGGGGTCGCCGTCAATCGGGCGAATTCCTCGCGCGCCGCCGATTCGTCGACGACCGCCGGCAGCCGCCGCATCGCCTCCACCCGAAGCGCCCGCCTGAGCGCGTCGCCGGCCAGCGGCCGGCAATGGGCGGCGACCTCCTCCATCTCGGCGAGATCGCCGTTGCAATGGAGAACGAGATCGCAGCCGGCGTCGAGCGCCGCCGCCGTCCGTTCGCCGAGCGAACCGGCGAGCGCCTTCATCGACAGGTCGTCCGACATCAGGCAGCCGTCGTAGCCGACGAAGCCGCGGATCACCTCGTCGATCACCGTCTTCGAGGTGGTCGCCGGCCGATCCGGGTCGATCGCGGTGTAGACGACGTGCGCGGTCATGGCGAGCGGCAGATCGGCGCAGGCGCGGAACGGCGGAAAGTCGGTCGTCTCCAGGATCGCGCGCGGCGTGTCGACCACCGGCAGGTGGTGATGGCTGTCGACCCCGGCGCGGCCGTGACCGGGGATGTGCTTGATCACCGGCAGCACCCCGCCGTCGAGCAACCCCTGCGCAGCGGCGCGACCGAGATCGGCGACGACGCCGGGCGTCGTCCCGTAGGCGCGCCGGCCGATGACGTCGTGGGCGCCCTCGACCGGCACGTCGAGCACCGGCAGGCAGTCGACGTCGATGCCGAGCGCCAGGAGATCGGCGGCGATCAGTCGCGCCCCGAGGCGGGCGGCGGTGAGCCCGGCGACCCGGTTGCGGGCGTAAATCTCGCCGAAGATCCGCCCCTCCGGATAGGACGGCCAGGTCGGCGGCCCGAGCCGTTGCACCCGCCCGCCCTCCTGATCGATCAGGATCGGCGCCTCCGGCCGGTCGGCGGCGGCGCGCAAGGCCGAGGTCAACGCCCGGATCTGCTCCGGCGTCTCGCAGTTGCGCTTGAACAGGATGAAACCCCACGGCCGCGTGCGGCGGAAGAAGGCGACCTCGGCGGCGGAGAGCGTCGGTCCGGCGCAGCCGGCGATGAAGGCGGAGACGGGCATGCGGGCGTCACTCGTGAGGTGAGACGAACACGACCGGCCGGGAGGGCCCCGACCGGTCGATCAGAAAGGTTCGATTCAGCGCCGCACGACGACGCAGTCGCCGCCCTGCGCCTTGACCTGCGCGCACAGCGACGACGCCGCCTCGCGCGATCCCCCCGACACTCGGGCCCGATAATAGGTACCCTTGGCGCCGAGATCGGCGCGCTGGACGTCGCCAGACTTGCCCGCCAGCGCCGAATAGCGCCGTTGCGCCGCCGCCAGAGAGTTGCGCGCCTCCGCTTCCGACTTCGACGAGGAGATCTGCACCACCCAGTCGCCCGATCCACCGGCGGCCGGCGCGATCGCGGTCGGCGCCGCCGGAGCGGCGGCCACGGGAGCCGCGGCCACCGGACGAGCGGCGACGGGGCCGAGCGCCATCGGCGCGTTGCCGGTGGCGGCGGGAGCCTTGGCCGGCGCCTTCGGCGG